>JAKPFN010000086.1 GCA_029551395.1 Armatimonadota bacterium
CGTAGTTCTCAGAAGCAATCATGACCAATTTTTCGTGCTGTCGCTTCTCTTCTTTCCGTATCGATTCAGCAATTTCCGGATCGACCTCGGACAGAGGCAGCCCCATTGCGTTTGTTCCAGCCTGGATATCGATTATTCCCAACTGATTAGCCTCCTTGATTGGAATGCGGCTCAATTTTAGCCACACGGCGTGCATGCCTGGACTTGGGGTCGAAGCTGGTATTAAGCCACACCCTTACAATCTCTTTTGCTATTTCCACTCCGGTAGTTCTGCCGCCCAGTACAAGGATATTTGCATCATTATGCTCCCGGGCTACCTTTGCCATGTATTGTTCAAAACAAAGGGCCGCTCGTATACCCCGAACCTTGTTTGCAGTTATACACATTCCGATTCCTGTGCCGCAGACCAGGATACCTCGGTCGTAATCGCCAGATGTGACAGCCTCTGCAACTTCACGAGCGACATCCGGATAATCTACGGAGTCTTCGTTGAACGTTCCGAAGTCTTTGAAGTCGTACCCGTCAGTTCGAAGCAGATCAACGACTTCTTCTTTGAGTTTATATCCTGCGTGATCGGAACCAACTGCTACTTTCAAATACGCGTACCTTCTCGAAGTGGTTTCTGGCAGCATTGCCGAGTCATTATACCGCCGAGTGAGCCTGAGTGTAAAGGAGACAGGCAGGGATTAAGAACCATCACATCCACCTGTCAAGAAATCTTGTCTACGGCAGAAGAAGATACTTTAATGCTGTATAGTGCAACTCTATAATAAATCACAAGTTTTACGCTAATTTGGCAGTCAATTGCACGCTCTGCCGTTTAGCTGCGGAGACTGGGAATGGAATGTGAACCAAATACTTGTATTCATTTGTATCTCCCTTGATTCATAACGCAAGTCCTCAGACTTTTCCCCAGAAGAGTATATTTTTTGAAGGTTAATAAGCTCAAAGTATTAGCTATTTATGTATACAGGTTTCAAAACCAGTACTAATGCCAGGTTTATCGGTACAAAATATGCATCTTGTCTTCTAAAAACAATAATAATAGGAGGAAGCTACTATGAGACATGTACTGTTGCTCATATTCGTGTGTATCGCATTGCTGCTCACGAACTATGCGCAAGCAGGAGTCTACAATTTCACACCAAGTGATAATGATCTGGGAGACCTTGCCCATGATTATTATTATGCTTGGGGTATAGACTGGTATTTGCCTGAAGGAGAGGAAATAGTAGAAGCGTATTTGTCCATTGATAACATTAACGACTGGACACAAGAGGCGAACGACAGACTCTATATGCATATACTGGACAATCCCAAGAAAGGCATAAACAAATGGTTTGATAATGAGGGTGGTAAAGATAACTGGGCAGATAAAGACAAGAATGCTCTAGGTATCACAGGGCCTCTGATCGCAACATATACGGATAAAAACAGCTACTCCGAAGACTTGGAATATCAATTCAGTTTACTTGGATTGATTCCTGATCTCAACGCAGCGGTAAAGAGTAAACCAGGCTACAATAAAGCAAATTTTGGCATTGGTTTCGATCCGGACTGCCATTATTACAACTGCGGTATAAAACTGACCATACACACAGAGCCTGTGCCGGAGCCAAGTGGGTTATTGGTGATATTCTCATGTATTAGCTCTGCTGCCGGTGTGGTAAAACTTCGCAAGAAAAGCTGATAGCAAAGCCGATAGAAACGAGAAGTTGTAAGTCTTGTCTTTCTATTGCTGTGGCAGCATCAGCATCATAAGAGGTCATTGGGTTTAATCAGGTAAATTGCCACAGCCGGATAGTATCAACGTATACTACCGAATATCATCTTGGATATTCAGGCAATGAGTAAACATAGGAGTATTTTTGTTTCATTTGCCTGAATATCTATAGATTGAAGTATGCTTTCGAGTGTGGTAGGCGGACGGTCTGGGTAGTATACAACCGTTATGCTGATACAACACCTTGCTGCGTATGATGACCTATCTGGATACTACTATACTACGGATATAGCGCCGACTGAAGAAGACATCGTCCTGCTCAAAGCTGAGATGAACGAAATTATAGAGATGAATGCCCTTAGCGAACAGACAGTGTGTTCAACTGAGGGTACAAACCTGGTCATCACGAGTTTTTATCAGCTTTAATTTACATCGAATCTCGTAAACTGCTAATCTACCAGATCTGGAGCAAGACGCTTACGGACTTCCGATGCCCAGAAAACCGTGCTTGATACCACAATAACCATCACCCACTCAATTACAGTAAGCGGTACTGTGCCAAACCATGTATGCACTACTCCCACATGGATTGCTATGACCTGTAGAATCACTGCTGTAGCTATGGCCGCCACCAGCCATCGGTTAGATAGCGGGCCTATATCAAAGAGGGATGTTCGCGGAGACCTGACATTGAGTGCATTAAAGAGTTGAAATACTGCCATAGTTGCAAATGCAAGAGTTCGTGCCTTCTCTTCTCCTTGCGTGGTCAGCCCCCAATAGAAAAGCCCTATCGTTCCTATCGACATTATCACAGCAACAAATAGTATGCTGAATATAACCCCTTTTGTGATTATTCTTGCGCCAGGATCTCTTGGAGGTTCAGCAAGCACATCTTCAAAAGGTGGATCAGATGCCAGAGATAGCGCCGGGAAGCTGTCTGTCACCAGGTTTACCCATAATATCTGGACTGGAGTTAATGGTAGGGGAAGTCCCGCTAGCACTGTGGCTAGTATCGTCAGCATCTCTCCGGTATTGGTCGAAACAAGATATGTAACCACTTTCTTTATGTTGCCGAAGATAATTCTGCCTTCTTCTACAGCTCCAACTATGGTGGCAAAGTTGTCATCAGCAAGCACCATCTCCGATGCTTCTTTGGATACATCGGTCCCAGTAATTCCCATAGCAATGCCGATATCTGCCCGTTTAAGCGCTGGAGCATCGTTGACCCCGTCTCCGGTCATTGCTACTATTTCTCCCTGCTTTTTCAGTGCTGTTACTATGCGGAGCTTATGCTCAGGCTCGACTCTTGCGAAGACATTTATGTCATTGATTCTTCTGGTAAGGTCTTCATCAGTCATCCGGCTCAATTCTCTACCTTCAACTACTCTCTCATCACCATCTTGCAGGATTCCCATTGTTTCTGCTATTGCTCTGGCCGTGACTTTGTTGTCTCCGGTTACCATCTTCACGCGAATTCCTGCGTGTTTCGCTCGTCTTATTGCCTCGATTGCTTCCGGTCTTGGAGGATCTATCATTCCAACGAGTCCAAGCAGCACAATACCGTCTTGTAAGTCTTCTACCTGAATGTTAGATTTGTCTTTAGGCATTTCTTTATAAGCCACTGCCAGGACCCGGAGTGCTTGCGATGCATAACGATGATTTGCCTGGATAAAGTCGTTTCTTATCTCACCTGTAATCTCTTCTATACCATCGTCAGTCAACACATGAGTGGCCATGTCGATAATCTTTTCAGGTGCTCCTTTAACTAAAACCAGATTTCTGTCGCCAGCATCATTGAGTGTGCCCATATAAGCTCTGGATGAGTCAAAAGGTATTTCATCGATGCGAGGCATGTACTCATTCAGCCTGCTTTTGGTTATTCCCGCCTTGGCTGCTGCCGTTAAGAGTGCTATTTCAGTTGGATCTCCTGCAACATCACACTGAGAATTACTACATCTCAGGTCTGCATCATTGCAAAGGACAATAGCTTCCAATGTAAGCTGCAGTTGCCTGTATTCTGAGACATCGACAGGCTGGTTATCGGCCAATATTTCTCCTTTAGGCGCGTAACCTTCTCCTGTAATAACGAATTCGTGACCACAGATGTAGATAACCTGTGCTGTCATCTCGTTTTTCGTCAGAGTGCCTGTTTTATCTGAGCATATAACCGTTGCGGACCCCAGAGTTTCAACTGCTGGAAGCTTTCTAACCAAAGCGTTCTTTCGCGCCATTCTCTGCAGTCCTATTGCAAGGACAACGGTGACCACGGCAGGGAGTCCTTCGGGAATCGCTGAGACTGCTGAAGCTACTGCAAACAGAAAGATTTCGATAAATTTGATACCTCGCAGCATCCCAACAACGAAAACCAACAGCGCAAGTGCCACAGCCAAAGCGCCGAGCACCTGGCCTACTATGCTCAGTTTCTTCTGTAGTGGTGTTGATTCACGTCCTACGGATGCTACTTCTCTTGCAATCTTACCTACTTCGGTATTGATACCTGTGGCAACAACTACTGCTTCACCTCTGCCATATGTGATTGTAGTGCCTGCATAAACTATATTTGTTCGTTCTGCAAGCGGAGTATCCACCGGTACTGGGTGAGTCGATTTGTCTACGGGGACTGATTCTCCGGTAAGTGATGCTTCTTCTGTCTTTATATTGCTTCCGCTTATAATTCTAGCATCAGCCGCGATTCTATCTCCGCTCGCCAAAAGCAATATATCTCCCGGAACGACTTCTACCGCTGGTATTTCTTTGCGCTGGCCGTTTCGCAGCACTGCTGCAGTTGGTGCTGAAAGCCGTCTCAACGCTTCCAGTGCTTTTTCTGCACGGTATTCCTGCAGAAAACCAATTACTGTATTGATAACAACAATAGCCAGGATTATAATCGCATCGACAGCATGTCCAACGGCAAATGAGACTATAGCAGCAACAAACAGCACGTAAATCAGGGGACTAAGTAATTGTTGAAATAATAACCTGCCTGGTGAAGTTCCTTCCTCTCTTCCAAGCTCATTTCTGCCGTATTGTTGAAGTCTATCCTG
>JAKPFN010000099.1 GCA_029551395.1 Armatimonadota bacterium
AGGTGATTCATGTTCGGCGACGCTCTGGCAAAATTCGCGAAGATCAAGTCAATGCCTTTGGACGAGCTACTCGCCATGATCGGCCAGAAGACTGGCCAGTTTGCTACGGGAACTGGTAAGATGATCGCAGAACACCCCGGGAAGTCTGCAGCGCTTGCTGGCGCTGGGTATCTCGCGGGGTCGCACGAAAGTCAGGAAGATCCTGACATCGAGCGCCAAGAGGAGATGATGCGTGCATATGGGATTCGCTAAAGATGACCCCAAAGTACGCGACGCGACACTCACGGCTTTGCTTGGTGGTGGCGCTACTGGTGCTATCCTTGGCGGTACGGCTGGCCTTTTCGGCGATGTCCGTGGCGGAAAAAACGCACTTCTCAAAGCAGTGGGTACTAAGGCACTTCTCGGAGCACTTGCATCCGGGGCACTAGCAGGCGGGTCGGCGTATATCGGCAACAAATCAATGGGGGCTCCTGAGGATGATGATCCAACCGGATATACTACAAGGGGCGGTATTGGTGGTGCTATCGGTGGCGGTATTAGTGGCGCTGGTGCAGGGGCACTAGCAGCTCGCGGAAAACTCCCGCTACCAAAGAAGTCCCCTGAGTTTCTTAGAGCCTACGCCCAAAAGCTCAAGGCAATGCCCTTGAGCAAAGGCGCTGGAATAGGTGCCGCCATTGGAGCTTTAGGGCTAGGCTCACTTGCCGCTTATCAAGGGGCTGATGAAGGTATGCAGCTCGACTTCATCAACAACCAGATGGCAGCCGAGAAACGCAAGAAAATGAGAGAAGAGTATGGATATTGACATCGACAGGCTGATCCATGAATACCGCAAAGAGCAAGCCATGAAGGGCATTGCTCAGTATATCATGAGTCGGGGCGATGAAGACCTCGATCGCACTGAGAAGCGTTTGTCGATCATCGAGCACAAGCGTCGCCTTGGTCTCCCTGTATCCGATGACGACTATGAGGAGGCTACCAACGAGGGCAAGAGCTTCTTCTCACGGATCGCGCCATCGGCTGGCAAAGAGGGTCTTCAGGCTATTCCAAGTCCGAACTTCCTCAAAGGCAAGCACGAGGGGCCGTTTTTTAAATTTGCAGAATCCCCCCGCGCTAGTTTACCATCCATGTTATTCGGAAAATCATTAGGAGCCGCAAAACATGGATATGGAAAATCAAGCGTCCTCAGTCGACTCTTCAGCCTCTAGCGCCGCAGACCCTAGCCAGGGTGGCGATACTGGGGTTGATTTTCAGTCGCTATTTAAGCAAACCAGCCAAGAGCTTGAGCAGTCTAAGGAGCAGGCCAGTCGATTCTCTAAAGAACTCGACACGGTCAAGGAGACGTCTAGCAAGGCTTCGGACTCGCTAGAGCGCATTAAGGCAGCATTGACTGGCGAGGACTCTGAGCCGGTTGATCCTGTGCAGTCACAGGTTCAGGCTTTAGAAGCTGAGATGGACAAGGTGCTGCAGATCGCTATTGAGAGCGAAAGAGCAGGACGTCCTATTCCTCTGACGGTATCGACTGCGGTAAACAGCCTTAAAGCTCAGATCGAGCATGTAAAGTACCGCGCATCAGCTGATAAAAAGCTGGCGGACATGGAAAAGCAGCTAAAAGAGCTGTCCAACCCTAGCAAGATGATCGATCAAACTGCCTATAACAATATGGACAGCCAGATCGTAACCGCACTAAACGCCATTTACGGCAACGGCGAGGACTATGACGACGTAAAATCGGCGCAATTTTCCTCGATCAGCCATCAGATCATTTCCGAGATCAAAGACTTGCGTCAGAACGATCCAGAAATGTGGGATAAGATCCGTCGCAATCCCAAGGCACAGGCGAATTTGGTCAATCACTTCGTTAAAAAGACCATCCCGCCCAAGGCTCGTCAGATCATGGAAGAAGACAGCATCAAAAAGACCCCCCTTGGCACGGATGAGCTCCTGAACGCCTTTCGCGAGGCTAAAGAGCTGGCTGCCAAGGACCCTAAGGCCCAGGCATACGTTAGCGAGATTCGCCAAGAGCTCCTATCACGCATGCTTGAGCGCAATATGGGCGGAGGGTCGTCAAGCGCTCGCACGCGCATGAGCGATTTATTCCAATAGATGCAGGATTTAAAATCACTGAGGCCCTTGCAGTCGCTCGCGGCCTCTGTGTTTTTCAAGAAAAAGCGCCTACTCCTATCCCTACCGAGGCAATACGGGGGGAAGACGGAGCTAGGCGTGCGCCTTCTGTACGATATTACGCGGCGCCCCTTCACTTCCTCGTCTCTGTTCCTCGCAAAGGACAAAAAGAGCGGAAAGAAAGCTACGCGAGAGAAGTTCGAGCGAATATTTGAAAAGTCGCTGTTTGAGATCAACACCGAGAACGTTTACCTAAAGAAATGCCCAACCAGCATCATCTTCATGGACTCGGTGGACAAAGATCCAGACCGGATTCGCGGAGGTACTTACTCCATGATCCACTGGTCAGAAGTGGCATTCAGTAAGATCGAAAAGGGCGAGTCTATTATCAGCGTTTTCGACAAGGTGGTTCAGCCTACTTTGTCGCAGACCGATGGCTATGTCCTTTTGGAGTCGACCAATAACGGGCGAAACGGCTGGTGGGATCTTTGGGAGGCCTATAAAGACTACGGCTTCGCACGTCTAAAGGTCGGGCTATCTGACATGGTCTATTTGGGGCTGATCGAGCCGGAAGAATACGACAAGATTAAAAATACTACGCATCCTGATGTTTTCCGCCAAGAGTATGAGTGTGAGTGGGTTAGCTTTCAGGGAAAGACTTACAACGAGTTCGACGAGAGCCGCCATATACAGGAAATACCCCCTCCTGAGCCCTGGCAGGTCGTCATATCGTCGATTGATTGGGGATACGATCCTTCGGCAACGTGCGTGCTGTTTGCCTACGTTGTGGAAGGTGTTCTGCATATATTCGATGAGCATTACCAACACCGAGAGCTCGGGCAGATAACTGCAGAGCAGATCGACTACAAAAAGCAGCAATGGAACATAAAGCGCCTTGTGGCTACGGCTGACCACGAAGAAGACAGGATCGAGGAATTGACGAAACGGGGGATATCCTGTGGAAAAGCCAAAAAGATCAATGTTTTGGGCGCCAGGATAGAGATCAAGGAAGCCTTTTACTTTGATAAGATAGTTATTCACCCACGTTGCCGCTGGCTGATCCGTGATTTAAACGCCGCAGTGTGGGATCCTAAGAAAGAAGGCGAGATAGATTACACACAATGCACCTGGGGTCATTTCGACGCCGAGGCAGCCTTGCGTTACATGATCAGAGAGCTGTCGAGCGTTGAGCGGGATAAGCCAGAAGAAAATCCCCATTTTGACTCGTCCTCACAGCAGGCTTTTGAGATGCTACGCTTAAGACAAGGGAGGGCAGAATAATGCCAGTGACTCGTGGTGAAATAAAAGGCAAGGTTCTTCGTTTGCTCATGAAAACAGCAAACTATACAGGCGCATACGAGGACGATACGATCAATGACGCCATCCAGGAAGCTGTTGATTTTGTAGCCACCGATATGTTTGACGCCAATGAGGGCTGGCTAACCAAAGTTAGGTATATCGACACGACAGCTGGACAGGTCACTATCCCTATTCCTGAGGGCGTAGCGATGATCCAGCAGGTCAGATACCTCTTTGGGCCTAACTACATCCCTATGGACTACAATGACGCCAGCAAGGAAGCCCAGTACGCTGACGACTCAGGCGCTCGGCAATGGGCGAGTCAGTACCGGATTATTGACAACGCTTTGTACTTCAATCCTCCCCTAGCTGAGGGTGGCGAGCGTTATCTCATGCTTGAGTGCATGGAGTATCCCAAGAGACTACAACAGGATACGGACTTTCTCGAATCCCAGTTTGACAATTGCATGCAACACTTTATTAAGTATAGATCAGCAACAATCCTTGGCGCAGGCGTTGAGAAGTTCGCTATGCCGTGGGCTGGTCTCGAAAAAGACTGGTACATGAAGACCAAGGAGATAATCGTCAAGCGCAACCGTCAGTCGGTGCCTGTGCGAGACTTTTTGGGGTACTAATGAATCCTGGCCGCTATTCTTGGAGCCATATCAGCTACATGCAAAGTCCCTATCATGTGTGGTTTATCCGCATGGGATACCCTGAGCTTGATATCTTGGAGTATCCGGACGGGGAAAAATGGGTATTTCAGTATTACAACTCGCCAGTCGTTCCCAGCGTGACCAAGTGGCAGGCTGTTCTAGGGCCTTTGCGTAACATAGACTTGACCTACTCTATGCTCGAAAAATACGCCAACATGCTCGACATTACGAAAAGAGCTTTTTGGGACAGAGAAAACTCTGTCAGCAAAAGGTCAGAAGAAGAATTTGAGGCAGTCGAGCGCCACAGGGAGGAGATGGTC
This sequence comes from Armatimonadota bacterium, assembly GCA_029551395.1. GTDB lineage: Bacteria > Armatimonadota > UBA5829 > UBA5829 > DTLH01 > JAKPFN01. Next base: position 4,397 of record JAKPFN010000099.1, read on the forward strand.
GAACGGGCGAGCCAAGCCTTCTTGCGCAATCCTGACTTGATGGATAGGATCGCAAAGAACGGAACGTATGAAATGGAGCTTGGGCGGATCGCCCGCCATGTTCCAGTACACGAATTATAGGAGCCGCCGCTATGTCTATCCCAAGCTACGTTATCCAGGCTAGTCCTCTCAGCAAGCTATTCATGGCAGGTTGGGGAGAAAAGCTAGAAGCCGATCCAGAAAAGATCTTCTCTGATACTCCTTTTGAAGTCATGATCCCTAAGACCAACGGAGCGATCAAGCTCACGCACAATAAGCCTGTGCATATCACCAAGCTAGAACCGCCCCAGCCTTCTAGGATCAAAGACGAGTACATGGTCGACGATCTTGAGGGGCTTGTATTGTGGTTGATAGGCGGCGAGGACGGTCAGCGCAGTGAAGAGACAGATATCTATGGTGTTGTCGGCCTGGCTATCGACATGGACGTATCAGGCGCTCTAGCTGACGTTGCTATGTTTGATCCAGACAGCAAAGACGACAAAGCCAAGGCTGCTAAAAAGTTTTCTGATATCCAGAACGATCTTGTGAAACAAACCAAGTCAGCCATCAAGGAAGCTCGTGACAAGGCTGATTGGCGCGTTAAAAGAGCTATGCGGAACACGCATATAAACCTAATGAAGCAGTACGAGACGCTAAAGACGGAAGGGCGGGGCGTTTATGCCCCCTCTGTGGCTGAGGCCATTGGCGCCTATGTGCTAAAATCAGAGATCGACGCATCATCGGCGAACCGTCGCAAAATGGTCGAGATGCTCGCCAACACCATGACCGAAACGTCCATCTTGAGGTAACTATGGCTAACGACTTGATTAAGCACTCGGCTGGCGTGACAGAAAGTGGGATTGACGTGTTCAATCCTGATTTCAATCCGAGCTTGGTCCTGTCGCCAAACAGTTACAACCTCATGACCGGCATCAATCGCGGCACGGGACCCAGGTACGGCATGAGCCCGATACCTGGGCATTCTAACCTAGACACCACTGACTCAAGCATTGGGCGTGGGATTCGTTCAGCTGAATTGACTACTGGCGACTCGTTTGATGTTTTCTTGAAGAGAAGAAAATTCCTTGGCGTTCTCCCGGTCACTCTTTTTGAGATCATCGACAGTGTTAGCTCTTTTGCCAATAACGCCCAGAAGTCTGTTCTGTTCTGGCTTATTACGGATTATGACGGGGTACAGAATACTCTGACATTTACGCCCAATGCAGGTTTTCAGGATGGATCTTCAAGTTACAACCAATTTATCTACACAGCCCAGAACCGCTATGGGTTTTATAATCCTATTTGGGCATGGCCAGCAGATAATGGCTCGGAGCCTGCTCGTGTAAATTTCAACAGCCCGCTGTTTCGTAGGATTGGGAACGCCAAGCCTACATACCCAGCAGCAGTAAGCGCTGCGAACCTTGTTAAGGACGTTTTTAAGTTTAAAGACTCTCTTTATTATTCTTCCAATGCAGTCATTTCTGTTTCTGGCAGGAAGTGGCCTATGAAATGGCTCATAGGAAGCAAGCTGAGCAATGGGGATTCCACACACTCTGCCATTCCCAACTTTGTGTTTTATTTTTACTCTGGAACCAATGCATCAACTGCAGGGGTTTGTCCTGCTTTTAACCTTGCGAATTACAAGAAAACCCAAAGGACGATAAGCCTCTATAACCTGTACGCCAACCAGTTAGCGGCGCTGTACACATATTCCAACTACAGCGTCGACGAGACGACGTATCCAAAAATATTAAACCAGAACGACACATCCCCCAGCATCGTTTTAAACACTACAGCCACAAGCCAGACTTTACCAGACACGGGCGGCGCGTATGCCCCGGCAAGCGTTACAAGAGTCTTATTGAATGACAACGAACTAGAATGTGACAGCTCTTACAGAATAGCGCTCGTCGCGGCTGGCAAACCATACGCCTACGTCGTTCAGGATTGGGAACGGGATTTATCCACAAGGGTTACCCAGGCCGTTGATTTGACCAACAGGACGCATGTCCCAAGGGTTGTTAGCACGACAATCGATGGTGGTGGGCCAACGGCGTATAAGGAGCTCAGCTACGAAGCTACTAGCTGCTTTCAAAGGTGGCCAACCTATGACGGCTCAACAGCTCTGCCAACAAACGCAGGAACCGCACCCACATCGCCTTTGTACCATGTGACTACAGGGGCAGCTGGTAGTGGGGTATTGCGCTCTAATACGACGTATGAATTTACTTTTTCCTTTTTTGACAAACAGTACGGCATCGAGAGCAACGTAGGCAAACCAGCTAAATTTCTTACTGGCACAGAGGACTTTGTTGCCTTGTCTTTAAAGAGAGATCAGAAATTCGCTGGCGTTTATGTGCAGAATGCCATGCCTCTCGATAGCTGTATCGTAGATGACAAATATTTCGACGTTACAGACGGAACAAACACATTTCGCAATATGATGGCAAACTTCTTAGAGCTGAGGTTCTACTACCGTCCATATGGCTCTTTTGAGTGGCTTCCAGCTCTTTACATGGACTTTGCCCAATGGCTTGGCTGGCCTAACTATCGGATCATTTGGTCATGTACTGGCGACATCGCGGCCCTGCCTGGCGGTCAGCCTGGTGGGTTTATCGACTACAGCCAGCTTCCGCCTGATACCTATGATTGCGTCGTTAACTTTAAAAACAGGGCTTTTTGGCTATCAAAGAACAACCTCGTGTTTAGCTTGGCCAATAACCCTTTTGCTTATCCGCTTCGCAACTCCGCCCCCGCCCAAGGTGGGTATCGTGGTGCTATTGTTCACACTTACAGGGGGCAATCGAGCCAAGAGTCCAGGATCGTCATATTTGGCGATAAGGAAAACTACATTGGCAAGTTTACTGGCGAGTACATCCAGCAGCCTGTGCAGGTATCTGCTGACACAGTAGCGTCATATGACCTCGACGGTTCTGACTTCCGTATTGAGGCATGGACATCAGTTACGGCTTTCTCCCATAGGTCGGCTGTCGTAGCGGACGGGGATCTTTATTGGTGGGGTCCACAGGGTATCTATAAAGATGATGGGGTCAACAATCCCACGAAAGTATCTGGCAACATGGAGCCGGATATTTTTACTCTTTATGAGAAAACCAAAACTGATGAAATTCATTGCATCTATGATGAGACCACAAAGCACATCATTTGGTTCTATCCCCCTGCCAGCAATAGCACGATTACGCACTTACTGACTCTTGAGGTATCAACCGGGCAAATATTCCTAGATAGATTAGATTGTAAGGTCGATTGGGCTCAAAGGGTCGATATTAAGGACGTTTTCAAGTCAGGCATTGGCGGCGTGCGCACAATGATCGGCGCTAGAGAAACCGGCTCTAGCACTATTCAACGCGGTTATTATTTTGACCAGATCAACAGAGCAGGCGACTGGGCACCAAAAAAAGAGCTTCTTGTCAAGTCAGTATCGGCTGGACCCACAACGCTCGAAAGGGTTCTGGCCCTTGACTCCGGGGTCGATGCCACCAATTTTGCCACAATTGCTATCGGCGACTACATAACTATCCATCAGTTTAAAAATTACACAACGCTGTCGACTGGGGATGAGATGATCAGCCTTGTCACAGGTATCGATACAGGCGCCAAAACGCTCACTATCAAGCTACCTGATGACGGCGTGCTTCCTACTGCCTCACTCGCCCAAAGGTTTTATTTCCCTATCTGGCACGCAGCTGCAGAAGGCGACGGGCTCAACGGTATCCCGTGGGTATGGGAAACGAAATATTGGATGCCTCAGGGCGTGAACTACCAGGGTATCTGGCTTTGGCTCTATTTGTTCATAAAATACACAACATGGCTAAAAAGAAAGCCGAACAAGTTCAACGTGGAGTACCGCACGCCCACAAGCGGGGCCATGATTTCCGACCCGATAACCATGGTGGACAACTCTGACGGCAATTTTCAACTGTTTCATGCCCTTAGGAACGTAAAAACTAATAACCAAGGGCAGGCGATCAAGTTTAGACTCTCTGGCACTCACATTGGAGAAGAGTGGATGTTACAATACCTCGAAGCGCACGCGCTCGAAGAAGCAGGAAACATCCTCAAACGCTTTCAGGGGTAGGCTATGGGATTGCCATGGGAAGATGATGATGGTGGCTGGTCGCCAGCTAAGACGGTTGGCGGGGTCGCTGGTGTCATGGCTGGCGGGGGACCTGTTGGTGCCTATGTAGGCAGCAAGATCGCTCCTGGGGTTCAGTCTGCAGCTTCCAAAGCTGTTGGCTGGGACCGTTCCAAGCAAAAAGACCTAGCTGAGCAGTCGGGGCGCTTGTCTGATCAGGAAATTAATGACCGTCAGGGCGTTTTAGACCAGATGAGCGCCGCTGATCGGCAATACTCGGCTAATTACGGTAGCCGCATGGACGAGTACCTAGGCAAGTCCCAAAAATCAGGCATGACCTACCGGGACACACTGGCTAGAAACCAACAGCAAGCTAGGGATCAAGCCACCAACGCCCAGACGACATACACGAACGACATCCAGCCCAGGCTAAAGTCGACCATGGAGGACGCCCAGCGACAAGCTGGCTCAGCCATGTCGCTTGCTGACGCAGGGGATCCGAATAACTCCGTCCATAAAGCTGTTCGCGGCATGTACGACGAACAAGCTCAGGGCGTGGGAAAACAGGGCGTTGCAGATTACGGCGTTTTGTCAGCGTTAGGCGCGCAAGCAACCCAAAACACCATGGGAGCTGGCGGACCTATGACGGGAGCGCAAATGCAGCTCTCGCAGGCACAAAACCAGCAGGCAGCAAGCCGAGCCTATGCCATCTCTCGTCAGCGCATGGACGCTCTTAAGCAACAAGGGATTGACCGTGGTTTTGAGCAATCCAATGCCCAGTACAACCGTGGGCAGGACGCTAAAGACCGCTATGAGCGCTCTATCGGCAACTACGAAGGCGGCATGGACCGCAATATCGCTCGACAAGGGCGGTTCCGCGATGAGGACACAGGCTACGGGCAGGGCATCATGGGCGTTGAGCGGGGCTTGGCTCAAGAAGAGTTCCAAGGCCGCGATAGCGTCGACTCCCTGAACCGTCAGAATGCCTATGGACAGTCTAACCGAGCTTTGTCTCAACTTGACGCTCGCTACGGCAACCAGCAATCCCAGATAGCCAACCAGATGGCACAGGCTAACGCTGAGAACGCGGCACGCTCTGGCATGTTCGGCGGGATCCTGCAGGCAGGCGCAGCTGGGGCTGGGGCATACTTCGGTGGCGCCCAGGGAGCTCAGACAGGGGCTTCTATCGCCGGACCAGTAGCTCAGGGTATGGGAGGGTATCAGCAGCCTCCACAGCAACAGCAACCAGGATTTGCCTCACAGCGTAGGAGTTATCAATACGCATGACCGTACACCTAAGAAGGCAAATAGCTATCCGCACGGCTAAGGGGATCCTTGATGGACTCCCTGATGCTACCGTGTTCCCGTACCGGCTGACTGACGTTCTGCCTAAGTTCGTCTTAAATTTGAGCAACGGCTCTTATTCGGCTAACACGATCGAGATGAACGCCACAGACAGCTATGTCGTGCCTTTGCCGGTCAACTATGACAGCGCTAACCGCATCAGCTGCTTTTTTAGAACTACCAGCCCGATCAAGGTCGTTATCGTCGATCCTGAGCTCGGGACGAGTACACACCTGATCAAGGCCACAAACGGCACCACAAAAGGGGATCATTACGGCATCCTCATGTGGCAGGGGCGCGTGACCTCTATCACTGTGTCAGTACCAGCAGCCTTCGCTGACGCAGAAATTGATTACTTTTTGTTCAACATCCCTGATTTGACTCTTGATGCCAGCTGGCAGATCGGCAACCAAGCGCTGGGGGTAGTCTCGTGAACTATTTCACATCGTTCATCGGTGCTATCTTTTCGGCCTGGTCGGATCCTGTCACAGATCCTATGAGCTCGCATGACGCCCAGCAGCTTATAGCGAGCAGCAAGCTAAACGTCCTCTATCATCGCCAAGAGCAGATGGAGCTCGACAGCTCAGAGTCCAGGGTTATCAGCCGAGCCAATTACACCAGCTCAGAGTGGACCTACATGGTCATGCGCGTGGTGGGTAAAGCCTATTTTGAAATAACGGCTTTGGATACGGATGACGTTACGGTAATCACTTCCAAGATCCCCGCCTACGGTACGGAGAAGATGCCAGGGATTGCCATCATTTCTAGTTACAACATAACGGCGATCTCGGTAGTATCCCAGCAAGATAACACGCTCGTTGAGCTCTATGCCGCTATTTCATGCGCAGACGACGACACGAGACTAAACTGAGGTAAATATGGACGCCGCCGCATATACCATCGGGATTAAACGACGTTTTGGGCTTTTTTTCAGAAAATACAAAGTATGGGGACACGAGAACCAAGCCGTTGGTAACGGAGTTCGCTTAAGCCTACGCTTGTCAGACGGCTCTGTTTTAGCCGTGCCAGACATAGATAAAAAGTGGGTCAAAGTGTACCCTGATTATAGCGCCGCTATTGAAGCGCAGCGCAAGATGAAAGAGGGCCTCAAGGATGCCTTATCCAACTCGTAGCGAAGAATTCTATTCCCCTGGGACCTTTCAGCCCCAGGCGATCAGCAACGCCGATACCCTTGGATTGATGCGAGAGGCTAAAGCCAGAAACTTGCAACAAAAAGGCCAGATCGGCGACCTCACAGCTGAGTCGATACGAGAACCAGCAGCCGACATGGCAGGCACTATTAAAGCCCTGCCTGGGGCGTTTGCCCAAGGTCAAGAAATGCGCCGCGCTGGTGAGAAGCATCAAATGGGCGCAGAAGAGCATCAACAAGGCATGGCTCTTGGCCAGCAACAAATGGCAGGCAACGCTCAGAACATGGAACGCGCTCGACGCACTATGGATGATGAGCAGCGTCGACGTGCATTCATGCAAGGTGGCTCAGAAGAGCAAATGTGGAAAAACGAAGTGGAAGCTGGTGGCCTAGCTAACCAGGCCGCTCGTTCTGGTCTCGCTATGAACGCGGCCCAGCTGGCGCAGCTCAAAGCAGCCCAAGAAAAGCAAGACATCGAAGATCAGGCCAAGGTCGCCTCATTCTGGAAAAGCAAAGGCAATGTTCCAATGCCTCAACGCGGCACGCCAGAATTCAAGCAGGCTCTTGTCGACGCTGGCGCAGCTGGTCTCACCAAGTCAGGTCAGCAAGCTGAGAACACGATTTACAACTCGTCACCTGAGGGCGTTCTCACCCAGCAGAAGATGGTCGATGTTAACAACAGGATGCTCGCGTTGCGGGAATTGGCTGCAGCTCACCAAGAGTTCCAGGCGACCAGTAACATCCCTTTTGCTGACAACGCAGACAAAGAGATGGCTGTTATGAAAGCCAACGCAGCTCTTGAGAAGCTTGGTATGCCAAAGATTGACGCATGGGGCGGCGACATTACGCCAACCCTGCAATCTAACCAGATCAAGAAGGCTCTGCAGAAAGCTTCCGGAGACATTAAAGTCGCTCTTGAGGATGTTAAAAATTCTAGTGGTGGCGGTAGCGCTTCTCTTAGCACTGTTTTGGCTCAACACGAAAAGAGCCTTAACGACATCCAAAACGTGCAGCTGGCTAATTTAAAGCGTATCGCTGCTCCTCCACCAGCTGCTCCTGGTGGGGTAGTCCCTGCTGGTGGGCAACGGCGCACAACGCCATCAAGATTTGAGAGGTAGCCAATGCCCCTAGAGTTCGATGTTTCAGGACCAAGTGGGCAGGAGCAAGGGGTTAGTGTTGACAACCTCGTGCAGCTGCTTTCTCAGGACGGCGAGCAGGTTCTAAACGTATCCCCTGACGGGCTGACTCTGCAGGTCATGGGAATGAACGGGCCTATTAGCGTTCCAACTGAGCAAGCGTGGCAATCTTACGGGTTGCAGGTCACTGGATCCAAGCCTACCCAAGCAGACTATTCCCAGGTCAACCCTGCGCACAGGGCTGCTATCGAGGCTATTGGCGACGAAGACCTCAAAAAGGTGTACCTCGAAGGCGCTCTTAAAAAGCAAGGCATCAAAAACCCACAAATCATGGGTAATGGCCGTGATTTCTTCTATTTCGATCCTCAATTCGGCAAATATGTAGCTTTGACCAATAATCCTGATTGGGACAAGTCTGACCTAGCTGAGGCTGGGGCGGCATTACCTCGTATCGCTGGCTCGATTGTCGGTGGCGCAGCTGGGGCGCTGGCTGGGAACATCCCAGGGGGCATGGCTGGCGCTGCAGCTGGTGGCGCATTGGGTAACACTGCAGCCCAGGGGCTTGTCGGTTACTTTAATCCTGACGCTGGGCAGGTCATGTCCCAAAATATGGGCAAGATGGCTAAAGGCGCAGCTGGCAACGCAGCCGTTGACGCTCTAAGCTTCGGGGTTCCTGCAGGGCTTGGAAAAGTATTTGGCCCAGCTGTCCAAAAAGGCCTCGGGTCAAGCCTCGCTCGTGGCGCTGGCGAGCTCATGGAGTCAGGCGGGCGTGTGGTCAATAAGCTGGCAAAGGTGGCTGACAACGAAATTGGTCAGAATCTAGCGTCTAGCTTTATCCCTGGTGCAGCTGAAATGAGCACAGGCGGTATTTTAGCCCAACTCCCCGGTCAGGCGATCAGAGGAACCGCACGAGGGCTCGGCAAACTAGGTGAAAGCGAGTTCCTGCAAGGCGCTGCTCCTGAGATGGCCAGCGGCATGAAGGGGCTTAGCCAAAAGTTGCTACGCCGAGCTCCTACTCCTTCTAACTTCACCAACGAGTTCAGCGAAGGCGCTAGAAAGGCTGCATCATTTCTTGGTGGCAAAGCACCAGGAGCAAGAGAAGTCGGTGCTGAGGACATCCTTGGCAACGCCGGTGAGCTTATTGGTGGTGCTCGCGGCACTCGCAAAGGCATTTTCGATCTTTACAAAGCCGGGCGAGATATCGGACAGAACCGCAGTGAAGCCCTTGAGGCCGCAAAGGCCATGTACGCCGAGAAAGCCGCTACTGCTCAACGTTTTGGCGAGGCTGGTCGTGTTGCTGGTCGCGGTATCCAAAACCTTGAGAATGTAGGCCGTGGGCTTGAGCAAGCCGGTAATAGCATCGCTAGTGTGGCGCTCAAGGGGGCCAGGGCTGGGGGCTATGTAACTGGTAAAACAGGCTCTTTGGTAAAGGCTGCTGGCACGGTAGGCCAACCTATTGAGAACCGCATGCTTACTCGTTACGGCGCCGAAGAAGCTTACGACAGGATTAAGCCGAAGAGACCTTGGCAAATGACGCCGCAACAGGATACCATAAAGTCACAACTGGCATACTCTGATTATTAAGGGGCTATCATGGCTTTTAAATTAACAGCGTTTGAAGCTCGTTCTCTCGAATTGCAGAACGTCTCTTTCAAGCGTGGGATCCAACAAGTAGTTTTGACCATCACTGCAGCAAACACAGACACGGACCTGGATATCGGCGACGAGACCGGCACGTTCTGGACAGATGCACAAGCTGATGGAACATATGGCACCATGGCAGCCCAGGCTCTCGCAGCTTTGAAGGCTATCATGGCCAACGCAGCTCACATGATCGATTGGCACTGCCCACAGCTCACTGGATACATCCAAGCAGCTGTGCCTGCAGGTTCTCAGTACCAAGTAGCGGTTGATACCCTTGGCTATGACTTTACGTTAGCCTCTGGTTCTGCTCCTACTTCGTATAAAATGATCTTTGACGTCGAATTGATTGCGGGAGCCTTTCCTGTAGTCTCGGCCTATAACCTTTAAGGAGTTAAACAATGACTTTTGCACTTGCGAGCGTTAAGGCTTATGGGGTTGAGGCCGAAGAGCCGGTCAACAACAAATATAAGCAATGTTTGGCACTCTCCATCACGGCTGCCAACACTGACACTGCCCTGGACCTCGGCACATACGCTGGGACGTTCTGGTCGGCTGTCGGAGCCACCGAGCCAGGTATCACGGCTCTGTTGGCGATCAAAGACATCCAAACCCGTGCTAAGTCCTTCTTGGGCATCGCAGGCACAGGCGTTGCTGGCAAAAGCCAAGTCCAAGGCGGTATCACCAAGCTTGATTCTTCGGCATCAGCTGGCGGCGCTGCAACCGAGACCCTCACGGTCACCGGCCTTTTGACCACTGACGTATTGTTGGCTGTTAGCCAATTCGTCAAAGGCGCAAACGGCACGGCATTGATCGCTTACGGCGGCGCGACTGGTGTCTGCTCTGTCAACGGCCAGCTTGGCGTTGAATGGACCGCTAACCCGGGCGCAGGCGCAAAGCTTCGCGTTGAAGTTCTCCGCGCAACTCCCGTATCTGGTCAGTACATCCTGTCCATGAACGGCACCAACGGCCAATTGCCTGACGTGACCTTCTTCTCTGGCGACGCTCCCACGTCCTACACTGTAGTTCTCACCTGGGAACTCAAGGACGGAGAGATCCCTGTAGAAGTTGCCGCGTAAAGTGGCGTAATGTTCTGAAAGAGCGGCCCCCGTCATGGGGGCTTTTTTGTTGGAGCCGCCGCAATGGAAAAAATGCAGAAGCAATCGATCATGATAATTTTGTCTAGCGTTGAGCAGCAACTAGCCGCGTTGCGAACCTTGCTCATGTTAGGATCAAACCAAGAGACCGCGACTATGCACAAGCCCATCCCTGGCAAGCCGTCCGATTTATGGACGACTGACCAAGAGGATGCGAAAATAGCCGAGGCCTTAGCTGCGGACAATGAGCAGGATCAACTGCTCCAGGAAATTTTCGAGAAAGCGCAAAATGGCGAACAACGTAAATAAGTCAGCGATCTACGCGAAGGACTTGCCCTGGAACACGTTCAAGCCTGAAGAGCTTGGGCCTACCATCATCCAATTCGTTGGTGACCATGAGCCGTTCTTTCGACGCTGGGCTGAGACCTGGTACGAGAATTTCCAATTCCTGTTTGGTAACCACAGCGTAAAGTGGTCTAGGCGTTACGGCTTCGCTGTTGACTATGATTTCCTCAAGACCAACTCCGCTTTCGCTTTGCGGGCGAACACCAACTTAGCTAGAACGATCATCGAATCCTTGGCGAGCTTTATCTACGGCAATATCCCTACCTGGGATGTTGATACCATGGACGAGTCGAGCATCAAGGGTAAACGCTTTAAAAAGATCGTACAGAAAATCCTAGATGCCTACATGCAAAGACTGCTCATGCAAAAGGAGCTCTCTGTTGCTGCAGTCATTTACGTCATGTTCGGCCAAGTGTGTTGGGAGGTTGATTGGGATCCTATGGTAGGCCAGCTCATGGAGATACCTCGCCAGCGTAAGGTGCAGGTTCCTCTGTGGTCGACGTACATGGCTCCAAACCAGATGACGGGCGGGCTCATAGAAGTACCGAGCCAGGTCATGACCTCTCAGGGCACACCAGCCATGGAAGAGCGCTGGGAACCTGTTTTAGATGCCATGGGCAGGCAAATCATTGATAAGATGTTTGCTGGCGATGTTGCAGTCAATGCTCTGACGCCATTTGAGTATCGCCGAGAGCTCGGTAAATACTCGATGCACAAGAGCAAGTGGATCCAGCGCTTTAAGCTCATGGATTACGATGAATATCTTGACTATTACAAGAACATCAACGGCAAGACTCCTGAGTTCGGCAAAATTCGCCCTGTGTATTCTGATCCGACTGTGTACGACCAGGCGATCAGGCACTTCATGCGCATGCAGTTTACCTCGCCCCCAGCTGCAGACGAGGGATTTAACCGTACGCAGAACGTTTTCAAGTCAAGCTTGTTCAAATACAAGGTTTGGGTTGTCGAGCACTGGGACAGGCCGCACCCTGACAAGTGGCCGCTCGGTCGTCGTGTTGTCGTCGCTAACGGCACCTGTACGCACGTCACAGCGCCTCTATACAATACGAACACTAGAGACGGGTGGCACCCTTTTGTCGAGTCACAGTGGCTTACAGCGTCTCCCAACTCCATTGCGGCTGGGCCAACCAATGACGTGATCCGTAAGAACAAAGAGCTGAACGTCAAGGATAGCCTTGTCGCAACAGCTGTTCGCCGGAACATGGGTTCTCAGCTACTTGTCAAGATAAATTCTGGAATAGATCCACAGCAATTGACTGGTGAGCCAGGGATGACTCACGAAGTCAATGACGTCGATGGAGCTCGCTGGCTGCATGACGACATGCCTATCCCGCCCGTTATGTCCAGGTTGCGGGAAATGGACAAAGAGGACGTTTATGAGACCTCTGGCTCTGCTGATGCTATCCGTGGGCAGCCTTCTACTGGCGCCAGCTCAGGGTATCAAGAGAAGCAGCGAGAAGAGCGTGAGGAAAAGCGCCTTGGCACTCCTCGCAGGGAATTCCAGTATGGTGTTGGTAGCGTAGGCTCTAAGATCATTTCATGTCTTAAAGCTAACGTGATCAAGCTAGACGACAACGTCATGGGCTTTCTCAAGCGCTCTGCAGCTGGGGAATTCAACTCACAGGATATTATCGCCTTTTTGTCAACACCACTGGACTACGGCATCGACGTTAAGGTCGAAGAATCCTCCATGGCCGTTAAATCTAAAGCATCGCAGCAAGCTCTCCTCCAGGAGCTCGCTCAGGGGGCTCTCGGGCCAAGGTTGGCAAACGATGCCAAAGTGCTCGACGAGTATCTGAAATACTTCAACGCCGAGACTTTACGCGATTCCAGCTCGCCACATAGGGACAGGGCAAACAGGGAGAACGAGGTGTTCCTCGACTTCTTGCGACTTGGACCGAGCGCTGAGGGGATATCAAACCCTGTCGTTATCTTCGAGGATGACGACATCATCCATCTTGCTGAGCATACAGAGATATTCGTCAAGAATTTCGAAGAATTCAAAAACGACGAAGCCTTCATGTTGCGCTTTATGACACACATGGAGCAACACAGGATCCAGCAGCAAGAGAAAGAAGGGGCTTTGATGCCAGGTACAGCCACCCAGACGGCTACCATGATGGCACAGGCCCGCACATCAGCGCTTCCTACTCCCCAGAACATCATGGTGGATAGTAGGAACCGTCAGATGATGCAGCAAAAAGCGCCGCCGCCGCAACAGCAGCCACAAGGGCAAAAAGCGCCACAAGCGCCCCGTCAGCCCTCGGCACCTGAACAAGGGGCTGGTAATATAAACCCACAGGCACCAAGCCAAAATACGCCATCGGCGAACAAAGGGGGCTTAAGATGATGAAGATGAGCCGGTCGCAAATGCTCTCAGTGATCAACAGCATGAGCGACGACAAACTAGCCGAGGCTTTGGACGCTACTGGCGTCGAGACAGGCGTACAAGGCTACGACATGGGCGAAGGCGAAGAAGCCGAAGGACTCGAATCCTGGAACGCTCGGGACGTAAGCATCGAGAGCTCGCCGCGTCCTCCCATTATCGACAAAGCTAAATTTGAAAAGCCGCAACCCCAGATGGGCATGAGGCCCAAGTATGACGTAGGTCAGGATGACCTTTCTGGGCTCCAAGGATTCATGCCTACCGAGGGGATGGAAGGGCAATACTAATGTACCCGCATACCAGACTACTCGTTGACGCCCTGAGCTCGCCGGATGAGATGCCAGTCGAGGAGCCTGCTATGCATGACTCCCCAGACGATCCCAAGATCCTGCAGCTACGGCTCAAGAGGAAGTACCAGCTCGGCATGATCAAGAAAATGCTTGAGGATGGCGGGTATGGGGAATTAGCTAAAATGACAACGATTGGGAAAAAATCTTACGATATTGAGGAGTAACAGCCATGATAGGTTGGAGCGGAATTACACTGCCCACAGGATCGTCGACCGGGAACCTAAAACAGCTTTATCCGACCTGGTGCCCCACTGGGGTAGCCAAGGCATCGGCTACAAACGGCCAGCAGATCCGAGGACCTGTGGAAGGTATCTTGTACAGTTTGCAAGTCAAGACTGACGGGATCGAAGGCGGTACGATCGAGATTTGGGACATCGACGGAAGCGAAGCAGGGGCTGATGTTTCCTCAGCTGATACCATCACCAACGCCCAGCTCGTAGCACTGCAGGCTGCTGGATCGGCGAAACTGATCTATAGCCAGAATTTCGTGGCGTCTCCCACGACTCCATTCGGGACAAGCCATAGAACATTCCAAAAAGGCCTGGCAGCCCGGTATGTCGGAGACGGCACATGCGAGCTCAACGTGGTCGTTCAAGGTGGATACAGGCTTACTACCAAGGTGGGATAATGAAACGTTTAATTGCGCTCTATTTGTTGCTAACGGCGACGATTGCGACGGCAATCCCGCTTGATTATTTCAATACCTATGTGACCAACTACCCAAACGAGTCTAAGAAGGGCTCTTGGGTCCAGCTGCTCGCTCGGGGCAGTGGCACAAATCAAATGTACGTCCTCGAAGTGGACCCCACCACGGGCGCGTTGCCTGTGAGCGGTTCCTTTAGCTTTTCGGTGGACAAGAACTATGGTGCGGTTGGCGCCAACACGCTACGCACGGCTTCGCAGATCGGTAACGCCACAGGGGCAGCTGATTTCGACGCAGGCAACTACTCGGCGCAGACATTGCGCGTTGTGGTAGCCAGCGACCAGCCAGCTATACCTGTGACATCAGCACCTAACGTCACAGACTATGGAGCCACTACCAATGCCCAACGAGTCGCATCGCAAATTGGTAATTCGACTGGCGCCGCCGCTTTCGGAACTGGAACGAGGTCAGCCCAAACGCTCAGGGTTACTGTGGCGACTGATGACGTGGTTCCGGCTAGTCAGTCCGGTACATGGAACATCAACGACGTTACTGGAACGATTTCTTTGCCGACTGGCGCGTCGACGGCTGCGAAGCAAGATACGGGTAATACGTCCTTAGCTTCTATCGACGGCAAAATCCCTGCCCTTGGTCAGACCACTATGTCCGGTAGCCTTCCGGTAGCTATCGCCAGCGACCAGACAGCCGTCCCAGCGTCGCAATCAGGTACCTGGACCGTTCAACCTGGCAACACGGCTAATACCACCCCATGGCTTGCTACGATTAACCAGGGCGGCAATAGCGCCACTGTAACGGCATCTAACGCCTTAAAGGTTGACGGGTCAGCGGTAACTCAGCCAGTATCAGCTGCATCATTGCCTTTACCTACAGGCGCAGCCACCGAGGCCACGCTGTCAACCTTAAGCGGGAAAATAGCCAATGACTATGGAGTTAGTTCCGGAGCCGTTAGAACTGCCAGCCAGCTTGGAAATGCAACCGGATCCGTCGATTACGGTTCAGGAGCTGCTGGTGCTCAAACGTTACGAACCGTTCTTTCTACACGTCAAGAGTCTGTTACCACCCCACTTGCGGCACAGCTATCTAATGGTAGTAGCGCAGTGGATTACGATTCTGGCGCCGCAGGATCTGCAACTCTTAGAACCGTGCTTAGTACACGACAGGAAAGCGTCGCGACTCCACTTGCCGCGCAACTTAGCAACGGAACGACAGCGATTGACTACGGCTCAGGATCAGCTGGCGCGGCAACTATTAGGGTTGTGCCTAGCACAAGATCTGAGTCAGCAGCCACGCCGCTCTCCGTTAGAATCAGTGACGGCACCAACTTCTCAACCCCCGCCCAAGCAGGAAGGAGCTACGCTGACTCGGCTCGACTCGATTATTCTTCAACCTCGGTAACGACTGGGGCATGGGTTCAGCTGATCGCGTCGACTGCAGCCGTGATCAACCAAATTTACTTGTTCGATAGCTCAGGACAGACTCTTGAGCTTGGCACAGGGGCAGCTGCCTCTGAGACAAGAAAGGCTATCATTCCTCCTGGTGGCATCGATGGACCTTTGAATTTGGCCATCCCAGCAGGTACTCGCGTTTCGATCCGTGCTGTATCGGCAACGGCTGACGTCGGGGAAATTGACTTTACGGGGCTTCAATAATGAAAAATACATGCCGCGCTCTCTTAGTATTCATTTTCACCTATTCCCAGGCCTTCGCAGCTGGTCCAGTTATCTGGAACGGCACACGCTCGAAAGCTCTGACTCAAAAGGGATTCGTTTTATCTGACAGCTCTGTTGTCGATAACGACGGCCAGCTCAACTATGTGAAAAACGGCCATGGTGAGGTATCGGCTACGGGTTGGACAACTTACGATGATGGAGCAGCTACTCCTGTCGACTGCACGGGCGGAACGGTATCTGAGACTATCACCAAGAGCTCGACGACTCCACTGGTCGGGGCTGGATCTTTGCTACTGACCAAGGACGCTGCAAACAGGCAGGGCGAGGGGGCTGCTTATAACTTCACTATCGACAACGCCTATAAGTCAACTCCACTGCAAATCAAGGTTACAGCACTTGGGAGCGCAAACTACGCGGCATCGGATATTGGGATCTATGTCTATGACGTAACCAACGCGCAGCTTCTAACACCTGCGGCTGTAAACATCGCGGCTGGCACTTTCACGCTCAATAGCTTTTTTGTAGCGACAACTAGCACGAGTTACAGGCTTTGTGTTCACACGCAGTCGACGAATGCGAGCGCTTACACGCTACAACTCGACAGCGTGAGCGTTGGTCCATACTCCGTTGGTGTCGGATTTGCTGGAACGGATTGGATCCAAAATACCGGGTTTACTGTTAACGGTTTCAACACTGTAACTAATACCAGGTTCTATACCAGAAGAGTAGGAGACTCACTCCAAGTTATAGGGTACTTCCAAGCTGCATCTGGTGCCGCATCCACAGCTTCAGTATCTCTACCTTCTGGTTTGACAATTGATAATACCAAGGTAGTCCCATCAGCAGCTAACACATATACCTTGGGACCAGTATTTAGGTTGAAATCTGGATCTCCCGGAGCGAGTGCTATTGGTACTGTTCTGTTTTTAGATGGATCAACAACAGACAGATTTTTCTTCTCTGACAACGGAGCTTTAGCAAGCACTGAGTATCTTAAAACCAACGGAAGCAACATTGATGCTGGTTCTGATGCTTGGTCATTTGGCCCAATCAATATCCCAATCGCTAACTGGAATTCTGGGACACAACTAGCTGACCGAGCGGTCGAGGAATATGCGAGTAATTCATCTACAACGGTAACGGACGATACCACAAGCTTTGCATATGGTCCTTTTGGATCTTTTATCCCGAACGGGTCAGCTGCTGGCCCATTCAAAAAAACCGTTAGATTCCAGTATCCTGTCCAGACAACGGACAGCCTTATTGTTGAATTGCAAGTAGGTGGATCAAACCAATGGGTGCCCGTTTCAACTTCAACTCAATCAACAGGAATCGGGCCTTTTCTTTACCTTGGCGGTGCAAGCGCAGGTATTGGGGTTAACAACAATACTGGTTCCACAACCGATATAAATGTTTTTTTTGGAAGATATGCCAACTATTCCGGGGCTGGTTCATTTGGGTCAGGCGGGGATAACTGGTCAACATTTTCGGCATCAAAATGGAGATTAAGGAAAATCAGCGGCGGGGCGCTGGTAGGTTATCCTCAGTCCACTGATAATATACTCGGCTCGACAACAGGGCTTGCACCAGCGGACGGATATATCGGTCAACAAATCAGTAGCTCTCAAAGTGGTATTGGCGGGATAAATACCGGAGTTTACACGACGATTCAAAGTATCGTTCTCACCCCAGGTATTTGGGATATTAATGCCACAACAAGGATACCCTCACAAACCGTGACAAACGTTGATTGGGGGATCGCGACCACAACCAATTCAAACACTGGTTGGGTTTTTGGCGATAACGCCAACTCAATTCTAACAATAGCCGGGCAAGATACAGGGGGAACTATTGTTGGCGTTCGCGTTAACGTTCCGTCTACTACTACCTATTATTTAACCATGAGGCCATTTGGCGGAAACATCACTGCGGTGGCATGTAGGCTTTCGGCCGTGAGGGTCCACTAATGACGCAAGCCATCATCATAGCTTTGCTCCTTTTGTCGGGCTGCTCCTTTAAGGAGCCAAAACCTTCCACGGACAGCCGTAGGGGGGAGCTGCAGGCTATGTATGACAGTAGGCTCGCTGAGTACAACGCATCGACCTCGGTTGACCATGGTTGGCCATCCACGAAGGATTGCGACGGAGTCCTGTGGGCAGGCTTGGCTTGTTACGCTGGGGCTGAGGTTGATATTGGCCTAGCTGAGTATGAGCCAGGTAGGATCGAGCGCCGTCCAGCGCCTAGCTGTTACCCTGATGAGTCCGGATCGACCATTAGCCGAGATCAGCTAACTGGTTACATAGCTTGCAGATGGCGTAAAAACGACACAGAGGCTCTTAAGCGCCTTGCTGACTATGGAGAGGTGCATAGCTGGATCATGGGCGAGCCAGGGTGGAAGCTAGATCTCGTTTTTATGGGTCAAAACCTCCAAGCTATCCTCGGCAAGATGATAGACCGCTACAAAGACCTTCAAATCACCTTCGCGCCTTTAAATCGCGATTATGAGCGCCATATCCAGACGATTCAGATCAACCTGCTGGCTGACCTGGCAAAGCTGGACTTTCTGCAGCTTGACAGAGTGAGCCAAAACGTCAAATATGACAATCAAGACGCACTATTTCAGGCCACCAAGGGGAAATTCTCGGGGGATATGCAGGAAGCCGTCACCCTGCTCTTATCTGCTGACTATAAGTGCCCGTCTTATGTTCGCGGGGCAGATAAGTATTGCGCCGTCCATTGGCTGTTAGCGACAAGAGTCGCTTTGGATTCACTCAAGGAGGAATAGTATGTTCGAGAAAATGCTCATGGAATTGCTTGTGAAGATCGTTGGCCAACTTTTGACTCCTGACGTTGTCAAAAAGGCAAAAGAGCAATTGATCTGCTGGTTGCAGAGCCAAGTCTCCAATACCGCTAACGAGATCGATGACAAAGTAGTCGAGATCATCGCAAAAGCGCTTGAAGTCGACTCCTGCCCCACCGTTGTCCCTGTAGTGGCCAAGTAATTCGCAAGGAAGCCGCCAATGCGAATCAATCAAGTGGTGCTATTCCCCTCAGTCCCTTTATTTGGGGGCGAGGGGATAACATCAGGCCGCTACACAGAAAAAGAAGCCGTGCATGGGTACATGGATAGTATCCTTGAGCACATGGAAGAGGACCGGATCGTTTGCCGAGTCCATAGTGATAGCGAGCCAATACTCCCCAACACGCTCTTAATCCACTGCCAGATAGGCCTAGACAAGCCAAACAGCAAAGCTAAGTGCAATATGGCCACGGTCGACTTCGTAGGCCAAGGAGCTCTGCCTCTTGCGACGCTGCTTTGTGAGGCTTTAGTCGACTGGGGCAAGTCATACGTTGACTTTCACCACAAAACCGCCAACCCCAAGGTTGCGAATGAACCGCATTATGACGATACGCTCGGAGTGATCATCAAGCCGTTTAAGATCAATGGGCCTCAGGTTGACGACTACATGCGTAGCTTAGATCAGCTAGGCAAAACTATCGCCTATAGCATCTATGAGTTCATGCTCTCGCGTGGCGAGCAACCAAACGTCATGAAGGTGGACAAATGACCACACTGCTTTTTCTCCTGGTCGCCGTGCTCTTGTTTATGGCGGGATTTACGCTAATAACGCTGATCGACCTGATCGGCATGGTAAACCGCACAAGAGATCTGGAAAAGCAAGTCCACGACAAATGGTGGGAACACTGGGAATCGATTAGAAACAAGAGCAAGACTATCCGCGCAAAGCCTCGCGAATAGCCTCGTCTCGATTCTTTGATACCCTGTCCTTCCAGCCCTGGGACGTCGAACGCTTGACTTCCAGCTCGTCTCGTTGTTCCCGAGCCTTTTTCTTTACTTCAGGGTTGCCTAGTAAATAGTCCGTCAGGTTGTCCTTAGCTCGCATGAGAAGCTTAAGCCTGAGCTCGTCAATGTAGTCCATGAGGATCTTGGGATCCTGTGGATAACCGTTGTTAGCTATGTCCTCGTCCATCTTGTTCATTTCGACAGCAAAGACATTCTGGATATCGTCTAGGGTAATAAAACCAAGGCTAGGGTCGGCTTTCAAGGTTGCGGCCTTTCACTCTGCAGTAGAGCTCTAAGTAGTCGATGCGCTTTTCGTGGTCATCCACCTTGTATATCGCGACAGCCAGGTTTTCGCTAATACGATTGATATTCACAGCCATCCAGCCGAGCACGGCGAGCGTCGCAGATAAGAGACCAGGCATAAGCCAATCTAACATGCGTTTTTCCACTGCTTGCAAATCCCCCAGAATGACTTAACAATTAGTCATGCTTACATCTAAAGCAGCGGCAAAGACCGAAAAGATCGACGAGAACCGTACTAGGTATTATTACCTAAACAGGGACGATTCTAAAGAGCTGTGGGACGTCCCAGGCTTTTTCGCCGTAGTAGTCA
Source organism: Armatimonadota bacterium (assembly GCA_029551395.1). Lineage (GTDB taxonomy): Bacteria > Armatimonadota > UBA5829 > UBA5829 > DTLH01 > JAKPFN01. The sequence goes on from JAKPFN010000099.1 coordinate 24,733, forward strand.
AAGAGGAGCCAGGGCTGTATGTTATTGATTTGTATAAGCAACCCTTTTTATGGTGGACAATATGAAAAAGCTTCTCCTTTTACTGTTTGCGCTTTTGTCCTGCAAAGCCGTCGCGGACGATATCGCCCCGAGCGGACCTACCGGCCTAGTTTTTCCAGACAATTGGCAGTCGATGGCGTCCTGGGACAACACGCAGCCGACCGCAACCCTTCCAGCGAGGTTTAACTGGAACGACTTCATGCGACTGCAGCCGATCCGCAATCAAGGCTCGTGCGGTTCCTGCTGGGCGTTCTCGGTCACGGCTGTAACAGAGTCGCTACACAGGATCCTGTTTCCCATGCTTTTTCCTATCGTCGACCTAGCCGAGCAGACACTCGTTAGCACCTGCGAGCGTGGCGGGGATTGTGGCGGTGGATTCTTTGACGCCTTTGACTACATCAAGAACTCAGGGCTGCCAAAAGAAGCTGATGATCCGTACAGAGCTCGCAACTCCTCATGCCAATCAGGACTCACACCATTCGCCAAGATTACCGGCTGGTCATATGTAGGCGACGAAAACAGAGGCCCTACGATCGAGCAGATCAAGCAAGCAGTCTATGACCATGGGCCTGTTAGCATCGACATCAACGGGAGCCTGTCCAATACTGCCTCGGTCATAAAGTCCTGTGGCTCAACCATGACAAACCATATGGTCAACGTGGAGGGTTGGGTCGATGATCCAGACTATGCAGACTACGGCGGGGGATATTGGATTATCCGCAACTCCTGGGGGAAAGACTGGGGAGACCACGGCTATTTTAAGATCGTGTACAAATCTCGTGGTGGCTCTAAATGCAATGGCGCAGGGAGCACAGCAGCCTACGCCATCATGAACAACGTACAGAATATCCGCGAATACCTGGGCCTATAGTGGTTGCGCGGTATCTGGCTTTTTGAACTGGATAAGTGACATCATTTGAGTCACCAGCATTTGCGCAGGGGTAGCCACCGCCCCTGGCTCTGGCTCAGGAGTATTTTGCAGGTCAAGCGAGACCTCTCCCCCGTCAATGTCCTCGATTGTAATAACGATCTTAGCCACTATTCAATCCTCCCCTGTTAGATGATACGATTCACTAAACCACGAGGGTAAAGCGCTGGCGATTAAACGCTATGTTGTTATCCCAGATCTTCATGTGCCTTATCATGACGTGGGATACATCGCGCTACTAGAAAAAGTTATAAAATTCACAAAACCTTATGGAATTGTCCAACTTGGCGATGCCTTAGACTTCTGGCAGATCTCAGCCTACGACAAGAATCCCCTGCGAAAGCAAACCATCGCCGAGGATGCTCAAATCTACAAGGGTATCCTGCAAAGATGGGCTGACTTGCTGCCTATAGATGGTGTCATTCACCAACTTGAGGGAAATCATTGCGATAGGTTAAGGCGATACATTTGGCGGAACGCCAAAGAGCTCGCCGGGCTCGTCCAGACCGTCCCCGAGATGATCGGGCTAAGGGATTTGGGTATCAGAACCGTTTGGCACCCCTTAGCGCAGTGGGATAGTTGTAAGATCGGCGACGCTGTTTGCCACCATGGCCATTTTTTCAACATGCACGCTGCAGCCGGTAACCTAATCAAGTACCCAAAGAGCCTAATTACTGGCCACACGCACAGGTTCCAGTACGTTTCCAACGGAACGCGGTTTTCCTGCACGCTGGGGCACGGTAGCAACGAGACCGAGACCGCACATCAACCAACGCCAACGGGCTGGCAACAGGCTTTTGCGATCCTAAGCGTCAATGGTCATAAAACACACATCGAGCCGGTACTAGTCCACAACGGGGAATGCGTTGTGTACGGCAAAAGGATCGACGTATGAGGATCCCAAGGTGCTTTCTGATCGGTGACAACGTGTGGACCGTCAAGTTTGTACGCAAGTTCAACTGGGATGGCGTCAAAGACAGCGACCTCATGGGGCTGTGTGATCCCGAGAAGCAAGAGATACTCATAAAATCGGGACTAAAGCCGATAGAAAGACTTGAAACGCTCGTCCATGAGCTGTTTCATGCCATAGAATGCGAGTATGATATAAAAATCGAGCACAAGCTAATCTATAAAATAGAAGGCCTGGTCACAAAGCTACTTGTCGACAATTTTCTTGGAAAAGTGTGAATGTTGCCCCTCGCGGGGTGTTACTTGTCGAAGTTTCTTTTTCGCCATTCGTTGTATGATTTGCGCAACTCGCTGGCTTGTAACTCTAAGATACAGGCAACATCGTAAACCTCTTTGGCGTTTGCCTCACACAGCACCGACTCGGTGAAGCGTACCATTTGGTCCAAAGCATCCTTAAGCCATACGTTACCGGAGTCTGTATCGTGACGTTCGATTAGGATATCGTCTGGGTGGTATGGCGTGACGCTGTAATCGCTCATTTGCCCCGCTCGCTTTGGTGGTCGAGAAAATCGGCTGCCTCCAAAAGAAATTTTGCGAGCTTCCTAGCTTCTTTTGCGTCAATGAAATTTATTTGGGTGGGTTCTTCATAGTTTCGCCCTCCAAAATAAATACCGTCCTCAATACCCGCATAAAGTATTCTACCGGTCCAGTGTGTCATTAGCGGTTTACGCGGCTCCCTCTTCATACGCCCTCGCCTAGATGGGAGAGGGCTGGAACAATTTTAAATGAAAATCCAAATACCACGCGCATCATAAATCTGTGAAATCTATTTGGAGGCGTACCGATACAATCAATTGAAAAACTATCTGTTAGCTTCATGGTGTATGTAACTTTATTTGTATAGATTATTGTGCCGTTAATCATTTGTGGTTCCCTAGTTTCAACAGCGTTTCATTCGCAATGTCTCTGACATGCCACGCCTGATAGTTCTCATCCTCAATAGTCCAGACCCGCGCGCACATTTCGCCCCATGGTTCGTCGCATATCTTTTCTATCTCAACCAACGCGGAGCGCATCGCCTCGCACTGAGAGAGAATCGGCATAATTTTCTCAACTAACTTGTCACCAATCTCTTTAGCCCTAGTAGACTCAAATACCTGATTGCTTGGTAGCGGGTCCCAACACATTGAGGCCTCGCCTAGCGCCATGAAAATAGATTCCTTCAATTCATCAGCCGTCATTCCCCCCCCTCTTCCACAACCGGCACATCCTGCCAGTCGGACCATTCCCAAGATTGGCGATCATTGAATTTACGATATTGCAGCACCATCTCACCGCCACGCATCAAGAATCGGAGCTCGATCATCGTTCTTCTCCCGGCAGGATTTCGCGGACTTTGATCCACTTATCACCCTCGAATATGTTTGCGTGCTTATCGGAGTCGGGCCAAACTTCAGGCACACACGCGCCATTAGGTGTCAGTAGCGGGTACCTAATCCACCACTCCCGCGCCACCCGCTCAGGCTTCGGGGGTTCGGGTTGCTTCATCGTAAAAGAGGGTTGATTCGTCGGATGCTTCGGGCACGATAATACTGGCATCGGCCCTATGGTTGTCCTGCTGTGCCCGTCGCCTTCCTTGAATGTGTCGCCGCAGTATTCGCATACGTCAGGCTTCGGGGGTTCGGGGTTCACTTTCGCAACTCTGCAAAGCGTACAGAAAAAATTGCCGTGCGCGCCTTCATGCCATACGTGCTCACACGCCTTCGGCTTGCGCTGCTTGGCGGCGTAGTCGAGAAATTTGTCGGCTTGTGCAAATGAATCGGCGCAAGGTTGACCTCCCTTATAGCAACTAACCGCAAATATTTGCGCCGCCAACTCCTCCCTATTCACTTCACATGCCTCCACGTTTTCTTATTCTTAATCCTCGATATCGCCGCGATGCTTACTGCAAAGTGCTGTGCGATGAACGTGAGGGATTGCTTATCCTTTATCCGTCGCTTGATTTCAAGGACGTTATCCTCTGTAAGCTTTGCGCTACATACTTGCGAGCCTCTTGGCCCGTTCCATTTTTTACTCGACATCGATAGAATCCTCCAAGCGTGAATTGAAATAGCGGCGAATATCGTCACGGAGCTTGATTTGGCGTGGCGTTGTGCCTGTCTCCTAATTGGAGCTCGACCGTCAGAATGTTGTTAATGCCCTGCTTTTGCAGATAAGCAATCCATCGCTTGTGCAAGTCATACCTTGACTTGTAGCGCACGGGGTTGGATATCACCCCGATTACCCAGAAATTATGCAGGTTCATTTGCTGGCTCCTGATCAATCGTGGCTTTTCCTACTTTCTCGTCATTTGCCAATGACAGGCAAAAAGACAGAACCGCACACTTTTCATCAGGAGTTAAATTCTCCAAAACCTTGCTAACCCTAACAGCGGCATACGCCCCGGCGAGCTTACTCATGAAAGATTCCCCATAGCGACGTTAAAAATGAGATCGTCGCGATGGTAGCTAAAACGATTATGGTTTGCATCATCTTTTGCACACGCAAATCCTCGACCGCTTTTGGATTGGCTTGGCTAAAGCGTATGGCTCTGATTAGATTGTATGAACTGATCATTTTTTAATCCTTTCTAAAAGCATGCCGGTCATGGCCGTAATCTTTGACGTGGTGGAGTCCAGGAGAAACTTGTCGGGGTCAGGCAATATATCGTCCATTTTGACCTTGGCTTCTTTTGCCTTAAGGTATGTGTCCATAAAGCTCTTGGTAGCAGCCTCGTGCTCGGCCATATGATCGCGATCCTGAGTGCCTTGCTCTTGTATGGCTATGATCTTCTCGGACTGTACGTCGATATAGTCCGCGTTTTCCTGAGCTACTGCAGCATGGATAGGATTGTCTGATGAAAGCGGCAGGAGCTTGATCATTTTTCGAATAACTGTCTTAAGTGCCATGCTCTCGAAGGCTGTATTCCACGCGCTGTCGCGTCTATCCAGACCTTTCGCGTAACGGTTCTTATGCTCCTCAACTTGAGCAACCGACATAACCTCAAACATGAACTCGCCGCCAATAGGAGCCGCCCCCGCGTAGAAATGGGTAGCCACTGCACTCTTGAAGCGCGGCACATGACGGATGATGCTAAAAGAACCGAACGAAACTTCAAAGTCATCACCATCATATACAACCTTAGCTTGAACATTGGTAACCGCCTTACTGCGCCATAGAAGCGCCAAATAGCCCTGATACTGGATCATTAGCTTGCACTCTGTCTTGTACGGGATCAGAGCACATTGTTTGAGTTCCCCGAATTCCAGCCCCAACTGAGCTGCTTGCATCACGGCGCCGCAAAATGACACGGGGTCGCACTGTTGCAGGTACGGGTTCTTTCTTAGTTCGGTTAAAGCGACTCGAATCATGCGGTCCGGTGAAAGCCCTGAGGCTTGTGGGATGGCTGACATCAGCTGCCCACGGTTCTGTACGAGAAGATCGTTGACTTTTACTAGGTTGCTCATTTCTTTTCTCCTGTGGCGTAAAATCTAATGTGTTTTCCTTGTTTAATTTCTGCAAAAGTAAGTACCTCCCCTTTGTTTAGAGCCTCCTTCAGCGCTTCCTTGTTCCAATCGTATGTAGTTTTCTGTACTACATACTCAGGATAATTCAAGAACATTTGCGGGGTAGCTAATTCTTTTGTCTCAACTGACTTGGGAGAATTTTGCACTTGTACCCGGAACATTTCGCCGGGGAGCTTTTCAAATCCGTTAGTTACCATTTGAAACTGCACGTATTGTTTAAGCCGTTCAGCTTTCCCAAGAATGGCGTCGCGTTTTTGACGCAGCTGAGCAATGTATTCTTCGTCGATCATCTTTGCGGACGCAGCCCAGCTGTCTAGTCGCCACTTAATGGCGTCAACCTTGTCCTTTATGTCTCCCACCACCTCTGCTGGATCGAATTCTTCTGGTAGCAGGTCGTCGTCAATATCCCTTAGCCTGTTTAACAAGTCTCGTAGCGTCATAATGTCCTCCTGTGAGGAGAGTTATGCACTACATGAGACTACGGGTCAATACTTTTTTGCAGGGTTAGCGGTATACCCAAAATGTGGGCTTTGTGCGGTTATCTAGGTGGATGAAGTTACTACCAAGGCCTACTCCAAAGAGCCCATGAGCCTTGGCGAGCTCCATAAACTTCATACGCATTTTGACCGTAGGAGCAGATAGATCAACGGCGCGGCCAAGCAGATGGTAGCTACCAGCAACGCCGCCAACACGGACATTATGGTCAAGGCATCGATAAGCACTGTTGACCATGATCGCCTCGCCATAGTCCTCCCTTAGCGCGTTGAGCGAGGCCATAAAGTCAGGAGACATACGGCACTCGCCACAACACGGACACTTTAGTTCGTCGTCAGAGAAGTAGGTCATGGCGCTGGATATTTAGATAGTTCTGATTGGCTCGACAAGGACAAATCCTTGACATAGCCCTTCGACGTAATATTTCCCGTGCCACTGGTGTACGTCCAAGCTAGACGGATATATGGGGCAGCCGTATCAACGTCGTCATAAACGTAGTTACCAGAAGCCGTGACAGCCTGGGATGAATTCTGCACATCAACCCAGGTTACCTTGTCAATGCTCGCTTGGAGCTTCAGCGTGCCTTCGACATCAACGCCGGTAAAAGTCGTCTGAATATATGCCCGGTAATTATCACCTAAGCTCAGAATGCCACTGTTGACATCAGAGGAGGCATCGACAGATGGGAGCCAGGTAAAAGCGAGCATCTATTTCTCCTTTTTGATCGGTGTAGGTGGCGGGGGCATGGTCAACTGTTGCAAAACTTGCAACGCTTGTACAAGGGCTGCATGATCGGCTCTTGTTACCCTTAAGCTTGAGACAGCCTGGTCCAAAATAGACAAGGCTTGCTGTGGCGACATAGACTGCTGAGCTTGCTGCGGCGTCATACCTATCTCCAAGAGTTCGCTAGGACTTGGATTGCCCGGGCTAGAAGCGCTTGCTCCTCAGCCGTCCTAGTCTGTTTTGTACTTAACTCCGAAACGATAGCCTGAGCCTGCAATTTTGTCATTACGAACATGATTGCCCCTAAGTCATAAGCCCAAGAGCCCTGACAGCGTCATAGACTTCTTGCAGCATTGTTTGCTCGGTTGCACCATACGTCCCACCAGCAGTTTGAGCTCCGGATGAAACTGGTTGTGCTACTGGTGTAGTTCCATAAAATCCGATTTGATCATCGAACCTCGCGTCACCAGTTACTTGCAAAGCAAGACCTGCCGCAGCCGTATCATCAGATACCGCAGTCCCACCGATACGAAGTGCGCCAGCTAACCAGTTTTGAGAAGCGCCATCGATATAGAGGCCCCACGATACCGTCCCAGGGTCACCGAACGGCAAAGCCATCTCATACCCGTAAAGGCGATTAACCGTGGTCACGCCGTTAGGGATTGCAAGGGCACGGCAAAGAGCGACAGTGTCGGCTGTACCTCCACCAGCGCCAGCGTCAAGAGACAAAGCGAACACTGCGCCAGCGACACGGTCAATAGTCGATCCCGTACCCATGTTAAGAACAGCCGGAAGGCCAAGCGCCGTGATGCCAAGGAATGCGGTTGTTACTGCCGCATTATCTCCAATGCTAATCAGAGCCGCAGTGTTAAGGCCTAAGGTGTCAGCGTTGGCGATTGTGACGTTTGCCGCAACGGTCGGTTGGCAAATGAGCGAGTTCGCTGAACCAGGGTTCCCGCCTCCATCAACGACAGTGTATGGTGCGAATGACGTTAGTGAGCCGATTGATAAAGCGCCAGTAAATGACAGCGCCCCATCAATTTGCACGTCACCTTGGAAGTATGCCGCACGTTTTGTTCCAGGGTTAATACCGCCAGACATTGGCGTCTCGGCATACGTTACTTGTGGGTTGCTCGCCGTCCCAGTGATCGGGAAATTAAGGTTTGCCGCTATTGTGAAGTTAGCGTTGAGCGCCGCTACGACTTGCGTTGCTGTTGAAACACCTGACTCAATTGAAACAACGACATGCTGCCCACCGGTTAGCGTTGCGACTTCATTCCCTGCCGTTGTTGTGTTCGTGTATTCAATCGTAATGCTGTTACCGAAAGTCCCGGCTGTCTGTGATTCGTAGGTAATATCCTGAACAGCTAGGCTTGCTTTTACGCCAGCGTAAAGCGTCACGTTGTTTGAATACACGGACAACAAGTCACAGTTTGCGGTCGCGTTTGCGATGTTCGGATTAATCGACAAACCTGTGAAATATGTCGTGTCCGTGATGGTCGGGTTAACGGCAATGCCGTTCATCCCGTTAGTCATCGTCCCGAAGTTGCCGTTAATGGCGATAATGTTGGCGTTGGAATTGCCAAGCATAGTCCCGACTGTCGGGTTGATAGAAATGGCGGTGAAATTGCAGTTGTTTGCAATTGTCCCGATTTGTGGGTTGAGCGAAACAGACTGGTAGTTCTGCATTGCCCCGCCGTTGGAATTGAAGGCGTCTATGAAGGCATAGACGCCTTTACCAGCATCGAGGGTTACTGACGCATCAAAACCAGGCGCGAAATAGTAACCGTTGACGTTCTGAGTAAAGTTCACGCCTGCCTGCACGTTGGCGTATGCTAGTGCGTAGTTCAGGCCCCTAACATTGATAGGATCGGTTCCGTTTCCGAGACCAAAGAAAGTGGAAATACCTTCAAGACCACCAACGTCTCCGGTGTTCTGAGCGAAAATGTTGTTAACGATACCAGTCGCGGCTCGTCCACCAGTACCAAAGGCAAATCCTGAATTGTTTTGGTCAAGGGCAATGCCCAATTGCAGACCGTTGACCGAGTCACTAGGAGACGCTTGTAATGGCTGAACATCAAGGTTAAACGTGTTCGCCGTGAGGTTGACCGCCAGGTTGTTTGGCGCAGTGGTATTAGGCATGTAAAGGCCTAAGCTGTTGGGGTCGACCTGAAACGAACCAAGCGTGGCAATGTCTCCAGAACCGTTAAAGAGCGCAACTCTGTATGCCGTACCCGTTGGCGGGTAGTTCGCGGCACTAATGTTCCCTGTAATATTGACGTCAGTATTGACCTGCAACTCGGCATTGGTGAGCCGCATGACTTCCTGGTTGTTACAGCTCCAATACTGAGCGCCGTCGCCGTCAGATCCCCAGCCCGTATCGTTGCCAGACTCTCCAAAGCCGAACACAGGGTTAGGAGAGACGCCTTCTGGGGCGATAAGAGGCCACTTAACCGCGCCGCTTAATGTGTTGGCTACGTCGTCATATGTCCAAGCAAGCGTTGTGCTGTCGATAATGAGCGCCGCGACTCTGTCGTCGACACGCTCGTCCGTGTAATATTTTCGAGTGCCTTCCGAGATATTGGTCGTGGTTAGAACGACTGAGCCAGTCTGTCCGTTGACTGACGAGACCGACGTACCGCTCACAGGACCCCAATCAGCGTCCCCGTCGGCGTTTGAGAGCTTGGTCAATACCTCGCCGGTCGTTCCACCAGGAGGGACGCCGCCGCCAGAAAGAGGGAGCTTAATATATCCGTCAGCCATTTTTGTACCTCTGATTGTTCAGAGCTATTATGAATGACTGACGCCAAACTATCTAGGGTGGCTCTTTAGGTATTTGGTCAAAATCATCCTAATTGACAAAGAAACAGGCAGACCGTTTTCCTTGGCGTACATTCTGAGCTTGCCCATGAGCGACTCGGACAGCCTTAAAGATATGATTTTATTGAGATCGTTAGCAATTCTTACGGTCATTTCTTTCCCCTATAGTATCCACGTTTTCCACCGGCCTGGCGCACAGGATTAAGCATGCCGTGCATTCTCAAAATCCTAGAGACGCTTTCAGCACTCAACGCAAGGTGCTTTGCAACTTCAATACGAGACCAGCCATGCCCAGACAACTCTAAAATTCTTGCCTCTAATAAAACAGCTCGCCCTCGTCTTTTATGCATTGCCAAACACCTTACGTTGAGTTACCAACCGTTACATGCAATTACGTCACTACCAAGAAAAAGCAATAAATGAAATAAGAAAGTTCTACGCAGCCGGAACTCGCAAAGTGCTTCTGCATCTAGCGACCGGGGGCGGAAAGACGGCAACGTTTTGCCATATGATCAAGCTCGCCGCAGAAAGAGGCAAAAGGTGCCTAGTTGTCGTTCGTGGCGTCAAGCTTATAGAGCAAGCAAGCGACCGTTTAACCAGAGATGGCGTACAGCATGGCGTCATGCAGGGCACTAAATCATATGGGTTGCACTTGCCTGTCGTGGTCTGCTCTATAGACACCGTTTACCGCAGAAGAGAACCGATTGAAGCCGATTTTATCGTTATCGATGAAGCGCATCAAACGGGAGGAAAAGGCTACAAATGGTTCATAGATCAGTATCCTAAGGCATACTTTTTACCAGTTTCGGCAACGCCACACCTTAAGAAGGGAATGCGGCACATTGCTGAGGCAGTCGTTTACCCAATATCCATCCAAAAACTGATTGAAGAAGGCTACCTTGTCGGGAGCAAAACATATGTGGGACAAGAGCCAGACCTTTCAGGGGTTAAAATCAACTCGACAGGAGACTATGACGAGGACCAGCTAGCGGGGGTAATGACACAAGCCGCGCTGATCGGCGTGCCTTCCAAAAACTACAAAAAACTGGCCGATAAGAAGAAAGCATTGATCTTCGCGGTAAATATTAGGCACTCAAAATCACTGGCCGAGCAGTTTATTCAAGATGGTTACGCCGTTGAACATATTGACGCAGATACTCCTATCCCAAAGCGAAACGCCATTTTAAATAAACTTAAAACCGGCGAGCTGGACCTTGTGACAAATGTTGGCATTTTGCACACTGGCTTTGACCTGCCTGAGCTTGAATGCATCATCATGGCCAGGCCAACACTAAGCTACAACCTGCATATCCAAATGCTCGGGAGAGGCACTAGGCCAGCCCCAGGCAAGACTCACTTTACAGTCATAGACTGCGCAGGGAACACTAAGCGCCATGGTTTTATCGAGGACGAGGAAGAGTGTGTCATAGATGGTAAAAAACTCAGAAAAAGCTCAACCGTCAACTGCGAATGTCATGATAACCACAAGACCGACAAAGGGGAGTTTATCCCCGAAAAGCACCCATGCACTCTAATCTACAGCATCGATCAAAAGGAATGCCCGGCGTGTGGTTGCGTCAACCTTCACTATGTCCCAAAAACAAACCCATTTGAGGACGCGGATCCTGAAAAGACCAGAAATACTCTAACGGTTGAAGCGGAAATGACTGAATACACAAGAGGTATTGCTTCCGATACCGAAATGTGGATCAAGAGAGCCCAAAAACAAGGTTACAAAAAAGGCTGGATCTATATGATGTTAAAAACAAAATACGGCGATCAAGCAGCTAACGAAGTATGGAACAAAAAAGTCAAAAGACTGAAAAAATGGCCGCAACGGGACCAAACCACACAGAGCTCGTCAAGGCTATCGTCTATCAATTTAACAAGTCAGGTAAATGCTTTGTCTGGGGAAACAACACTGGGGCTCTCAAAGCTGGCTCAGGAAGGTTGGTTCGATTCGGACTTGTCGGCTCACCAGACATCATTGGGTTTGATCGACAAGGAAGATTTATAGCCGTTGAGTGCAAAACAGGCACAGGCCGCCTAACGTCTTACCAAAAAGACTGGTGGGATAAAGCAGCAGAGGCAGGAGTAAATGGTATAGTTGCCAGAGACATCCACCATGCGCTTGACTTCCTAAACTCTCTGTAGTCTCTTGTAGTTCATGAAAATATCTTTATCTATCAACCCGGCTGGCGAAGCCTGGGCGCAACGCCACTTTAAGATACAAGAGATCTCTCTCATAAGAGAGCTCGCCGACTATATGCTATCAGGAGCATGGTCGCCGATCGTGTGGTCAGAAGGCTACCGTAAGACGGACAATTTTCTGAGCTGTGACTATCTTGCTCTTGATTGTGATGATGGAGCGTGGACAATCGAGAGCGCTAAGTCGTGGTTAGCAAAGAATGAGCTTAAAGGCATCATCGGCACGACAAAGAGCCATCAGGTAGCCAAGGGCGAAAAGCCTGCCTGTGACAGGTTCCGTGTAGTAGTCCCATGGGATAGGCCAATTACTGACTACCGGCTTTATCGCGCCAACATGGAAGAGCTGCTGCGCAATATCCCTGCTGATAAGGCTTGTAAAGACGGCGCTCGCTTTTTCTATCCGTGCAAGAAGATCGAATACTTTCAAAACGGCAAAGGCTATCCGTGGATTAATATCCCAAAGCCAGTACAACGCCCACCAAACCCCCAATATGCCGCCAATGGTATCCTGCCTAAGTTCATCCAGGATATGCTTACAAACCCACCAGGAGAAGGTGGGAGAAACACGCATTGCTTTAAGGTGGCTGCAGCCATGGCTAAGTTCGGATTTAGCGAGCAGGACGCTATTAGTGCGGTTCAATCTATGCGCATGACACTACCGGAAAAAGAGGTGCTTTCCGCTGCAAAATCTGGTTATAAAACTGGAAGAAAAAGATAAAAAAGAATCCCGTTCTCGCAAACGGGACCTGGGACAAAACACGCACAGAGGTTTTAATGACAACTAATCCCGAAAATGTCAACGAATTTCCTACCATCGAAGAGCTCTCAGAAGAAGAAATAGCAGCCCTCAAAGAAATAGATGAGCCACAAGAAGAAGATCCTTCTCCCCTTGTTGAACTCACTCGCGAAGAAGTGAAGAAACATCAGAAAAAAGACAAAGAAAAGAACCTCTTAAAGAAAGAGATCTACAATATTATGGTCAGAGCTCTGACCGGGCAATTTCTGCCGCGAAGCGATTGGCCTGAGCTTGAGACTAAATTCTCAGTAATGCAAAACAGCGACAAGACTGTGCGGTTTGTCGAAATTGATCAGCGCGGGGTCGTTAAGCTTATTTCTGTCGATGGTGTTAAAAATGCAGCTCTAGGATACCTGAAGAGCAACAAAAAGCATGGGTACATGCATCTAAAGAGGAATGACTTAGCGGAGATCGCGAGCCTTCTACAGGCTACTGTCACCCCGATCAAAGAGTCCGACATATCTCCAGTTCTGCAGAAGTCGACCAAAGGGCTTTGCTGGCATCGCCTCGAATGGGATCTAGCCGATGGGGAGACACCACTCTTTGATGAGCTCTGCTCAAGAACCAGCAACACAGAATCGTTTCAGTGTTGGATCGGATCCCTGTTCTTTCCCAAGGCAGACCGGCAAACCTACCTCTGGCTCTATGGTGGTGGGCGCAACGGCAAGGGATCTCTCTGTCGAGTCCTCGCCAAGATCTTTGGGCCAGGTTACAGCTCTGAGCAGGTACCAACTGCAGCCGAACAGAGATTTTGGAGCATGGGCCTATTAGGCAAGAGGCTGGTAGCTTTTCCTGATTGCAACCATACGGCCTTTACTAAGAGTGGGCTCATTAAGTCTGTGACTGGTGGTGACAAGATACGTGTCGAGTTTAAGGGCGGGGGGGTTACGTCAGAAGAGCTTACATGCATGCTCCTGATTCTTTCCAACAACCGCCCCCAGATCAGCAACCAAGAGTCCGATATGCGCCGGGCTATATTCTGTGAAATAGGCCCGATCACTACAGACTTTGGACAGAACTATGAAGCGGAGCTTTGGGGAGAAGCGCCGTTTTTTGTCCACAAGTGCATCAAGCTGTACAAAGAGAAGTACCCGACCTTTTCGGCAATCAGGCCAGATCGCGAAGCCAATCACCTACTGGCGAGTCAGGCTGATGCTTATTTTGAAGACATGTTCCAAAAGCACTTCAGGCTGGACCCTGATTCCTCGATACCTGCTGAGGAACTCCGTAGGATCTGTCGTGATGAAAAAATGGACGAATTTAAGTCTCGATACTTCTGTATGTGGATGGAAAACACGCACGGAGTTAAGTACAAACTATTGAGATCTAAGGATAATTGGAAGGTTCGCCGGTATGCCTATACTGGTATCCGTAAAAAAACAACACATGACGATATTTTGGAGCTTGATTTCAGTGATGAGGGTTGATAGTCTAAACAAATCAAGCGGTTCCAACCTCTGAATCGCGTCATAAACGTCATACAGCGTCATATGAACGTCATACAGCTTCTCGTATGACGTTTTTTTATGCCTAAATCCAGCCGGTTACGACCTGTTTTACCCTGTGGATAACCCGCGTCATGCGTCATTTTACTTCCTATCCATATCTCTCTCTTTTTTATGTGAGTTATACCTAATGATAGAAAAAAGAGTATGACGCTATGACGTTCCGGATATTACTGACAAAATCACGTCATACCCTGCAAAAGCGTCATACTGACGTTATGACGTTCTTGTGCAATTTTTGTGCAATTTGCCAGCTGTTGCCATGCGGCCTGACAGGCGATATTCTCTTCTGCAACCAACCAAGGAGGGTTAACCTATGAGAATTATCGTGCTATTCCTGGCCATTGTGGCGGCTTGCTTAAAATGCACCCCCACCGGTGACCATAACCAGCAACTAGAAGAGTCATGGTCACAGACAACAAAGCGAGATACTTCCATGTGGGTCAACCAAGGGGACCTGAGACTATTCGACGTTGTCATGGTGGATTCAGGCCCAGACCGTCTAATGTCAAATCTGATAGGCGGGACCGTTCCCCAGGCCTCTGAGTACCCTGCTACCTTCGCCTCGCGTCAGAGTGGCTCTGGCTGCACGGCAACCCTAATCGCTGAGGACGTCCTCCAATTGGCTGCCCATTGCGTGGGTAACGGCCGCACTGCTCAAATAACAAGCAACGGCCAGTCATACACAGGCACCTGTACCCATGCCCCTGGCTACCAGGGAGATGCCACGGCTGACTGGGCTCTGTGCAAAATGTCAACAGTCGTCGATAGAACGTGGTACGAAAAAGTCCTCCAGGATCCCACCAAGATCGCTGTCGGTGGCAAAGTTACCCTCGCAGGAGCAGGTTGCACCCAGCCTGGCGGTAATGATGGCGCATTCGGCACGCTAAGAGTCGGGCAAGCCACCATCACTCAAGTACCCACTTCAGACAATGACACCGTCACAAAGGGCGGCGCGGCACTTTGCTTCGGTGATTCTGGCGGGTCCGCCTTCTACGAAGAAGTCGGCGGGCAAAGGTGGGTCATGGGCGTCAACTCTCGGGGAGATATCCAGTCTACCAGCTATTTAGCTTCCGTGTTCACAGCTAGTGCGAAAAATTTCTACAAAGCTTGGGCACAGACCAACAATGCTAAAATTTGTGGCATCGATCCGGCTGCTGTGAAATGCCAAGGGAGCACAGTCGACCCCACACCTCCATTGCCACCACAATGCAAGGTCGCTCTGGACCTATTCACAAAATGTCTTTACGACATCCCACGGCTTGCTATCGCGCAGCCAGCCCAATGCCGGAAAGCATATGCTGACCTTTTCGCTTGCGAAGAAGCAGCCGAGCTCGCACAATAGCTCTGTACTGCACGCCACTCCTACGCACTGCATCCTTGGACCGTCCATTCTTATGGGCGGTTCTTTTTTTGGCCCAACCGTGAGATAATAAATTAACCGCACACAAGGAGAGTAATATGCCAATTATATTGCTTATTTTGCAGATCGTCTCGGCGATCCCGTCCATCATCAGCACGATCAAAGCCATCATGGACATCATCCATGGCCTCAAAGGCGACGCCAAAAAAGAGGCTACTTCGCAATTGCGTGAAATTTTAAAGAAGCACACTGCTAAGAATAAGCCGGTGGCTGCGGGGGCTGCTCAAGCCGAGCTTGCTGACTTCTTGTCTGACCTCAGAGACAAGCATGGCATCGTCTAGGCACCTGGCTTTTTAAGATCCCAAGCGCCCGGTTGATCCCACAGGTCAAGCTGTATCGTGGCGCTTGCTGCCTTTTGCCTCGACTCAGGGTTGCTGCCAAGGCTGAGCTTTAAGATATCCATGCCAATCTTGGCTAGGGTTTGCGCGGCGACCAGGTCGGCATTGTTGTACTTTGTCATTTCGTCCTCCATGCGAGGACCATCATCTGAGATCTCTTTGAGCTTTCTAATCCCCTTGATCAATGTAGCCTCGGCCAGGCGCTTTAACTCATAAGATATTTCAGCAGGCTTTTGGATATTGTTCGAAATGTACTGTAGGAGCTCGTCCTCAGGGATTCCACAGGCCTTGGCAGCCTCACGAATTGGCACACCTGCACGAATTTTTCTCGTCAGCCCTTCATAATCGCGATTTGGTTCAGGTAAGCTTTCGATAGTGGACCTCAAACTAAATCAAGAGGATTAAAAATATGTCAGGAGCTACCTTTAGCGATGTTGACAGCTACGGCCTTCTAAAGGAGCTGTACGCTGACGATGTTCAATTCCAAGAGCACATTCTCTCGTCATTCTATAACTTTCTACGGAAAGCCTCCAAAGGGGAAGTAGAATTTGACGGCAAGTATTGGAACCAAGGCGTTGTGTTCCAACTCAACGAAAGCTACGGAGCTAAAAACGACTCCGAGCGTTTGCCTGATTCTGACTTCCAAAAAGGCGTTTTCGCGAAATATCGCCCGAAACTCATGTACTCAAGCATCGAGATGACGACCTTCGCGGCAACCCGTGGACACAAAAACGGGCGCCCCAACGGCAAGTACCTCGAAGACACGATCAAGGGCACCTTGCTCTCTTTCATGTCCAACCTCGACTCCGATGCACTCGGCAACGGTCGCGGTTACCGCGCAACGATCTTGACTGCAACTCCTGCAGCAACCTCTTTCACCGTTGACTACTCGACGCGCCTTCGTCCTGGCATGAAGCTGGACTGGTACGACTCGACCTTGGCAACCAAACGCGGCTCGATCAAGATCGCGCTTCGTGGCGTTGACCGCATGAACAAAACGGTTTACATCGACACGACTTTTGGCACAGGCGCAGTCCCGGCTGGCGCAGTGGCAGACGACGTCCTCGTTGTTTACGGCGCTCTCGCAGCTGGCGAGCCTTCTGACGGTCGTCATATGGGCGGTTACGCTCGTATCGTCGACAACACGCTTTCTTTGGGCTCTTTGGCCAGCTCGACCTACGCAGCTTGGGCAGCAACCAACATCAACGCAGGTTTGGCTAACCCCAACCAAGAGATCCTTCAGCAACACTGGGATGCTATGGGCATCATCTCTGGCGTAGATCCTAACCGCATGGCTTTCAACCAAGCCTGGAAACGTGGATACCTCAACGGTTTCCTCAACCAACGCCGGTTTACGTCTAACAACTTCGACACTGGCGCATCCAGCCTCAGCTGGTCACCTGTGAAAATGGGCAAAGACGACAGCGGCAAAAAAGTCTCTGGCATCGAGATGCTCGAAGACAAAAACATGGACCCCACCGCAGTCTATATCTGGAACCATGACGCGCTGTGCATCGCCACGGACTACGGCGATCAACCGCACTTGGCAGACGAAGACGGCTCTGAATTCCGCTTCCGTCGTAACTACGACTCCATGAACGGATTCTTCCGCTTCTGGGCAAACGTTGTTGTTAAACAACGAAACGCGGTCGGACAGATCTACAACTTCACACCTGCATCAGGCGTAATCTAATCTTAGAGATGGGGGGCTTATAGGCCCCCTGTCTTTAATTTTGAGGCTCTTATGATTGACGATCAAATGCTAATCCAAGCTGTGCGCGAGCGCCTCATGGATGAGCTCAAAAAAAAGAGCGACGCCCAATCTATTGTCAATAACGTCTATGGTTCACCCATGGCGGGGGGTCAGGGGGTCATGGGCGCCCTTGGCGGCGAGGGTGGTCAAGGCTCTCCTGATCCTCGTGAGGACGGCGACTACTTCGTTGACATCATGCGCGAAAACCTTGATCCCAACGATCCCAGCAAAGGCTGGAAGAAAAACGTTCATCGCTATAAAAAAAAAGTGACACCCTAGATCCCCCTCCTGATGGCGTTGAGCGCCAACGCCTTACTCGTGAGCAATACCTACAAGAAGCCCTTGACGACGTGGACCCCATGAAATATGCGGGCGAAGGCTGGTTTGCGACCGAGGAATATCCAACTGCAGATGGTATCGACAACCCATACACAGCTGGGGACGTAGGGCACGAGGAAGAATACTACCCAGGCCCAAGGCGCAAGGGTAGTCGGAGGGTTACGCCGTGAGTTTGGCTAATTTCATTAAATACCTGTCAAAGACATCCCCTAAATTGGCTGAAGATGCCAACAAAGTCGCTAGGTACAACACTTTGCGGTCTCTTGAGCGGTCTCTGCCTCTTGAAAACGGCCCGTTCAAGGAAGAGTTAAACAAGATGATCCCAAAAGGGCATTACGGGATAACTGAAAGCATCCATCCAAAGGCCGACCCAAGAGATATCAATGACCTCAATAAAGCGTTCACAATCAAACTGGACGACAACCAAAGAGCAAAAGAGTGGGCTCAGATAGGTCAGCCCACCATTCAGGAGATGGACCAATTTTCAGAAGATTTGGCAACTCCTCTTGGGGATAATTTGGGGATGACAGCCGATGAGACCGAGAACACACTCAGAAAACTTCAGAAGATTTACGGGTATGTCATGCACAGGCACCCGGATTACTCTGACGCCATGATAGAAAATAAAATCCCAGGCTTCACTAAATGGATGGAAAAGAAGAAACTAGGACAATAGGAGATAACCATGTCCCTCGCAAAATACCTGATGAAAAAGGGCATCGTAAAATCCCCCTCCCAGTCTGACCTCCCACACAAAGGCAAGGAGAAGTCTGAGGACAAGGAGATTTCCGAGTACGCTGAGAGTATCGAGGACGGCGAGGGCAAGGAAAAGCTCGACGCCATGATTAAAAAAATGCGGCAAAAGCCATACTGTTAAGGAGTCCACAATGTCATTATCAAAATGGATGCTCAAGGCTGGGAAGAAACTTGAAGAAGGCGCAATCAAAGCCAGCTCGAAGGCTACTGACGCAGCCATCAAGGGTGCTGAAAAAGCTGGTAAGGGCATCGACAAGGCTGCCAAGGCGACCTCTAAAGGCGTCGACAAAGGTTTCAAAGCAGCCAAAGAGAACAAGGGCAAGGTAGGTCTGGCAGCTGGTGGAGCTGCAGGATACGCAGCCGGAAGCTCAGGCGACGACGACAAGAAGAAGAAAAAACGCCCTTACATGGAAGACTAACATGGACGGTCTGAAAGCATATCAGGACGACCCTGAGAAATCTGCCATCATCGGCGCTTTGGGCGGCGGTGCAGTGGGCGCGATCCCGGGAATCAAGAACATGATTCAAGAGTACCGGAAGGCTCAGGGGCCTTTGCTTGACGACGGCAATGTGTTGTCCTTGCGGGCGAGGAAGCCCAATCTTGGCAAATACCTCGCTCAGAATCCTGTACTCATGAAAGAAGCACTCAGGGATAGCGCCAAGGGTGCTTTGCTTGGGTCAGGCAAGGCTGCAGTGGTCG
>JAKPFN010000116.1 GCA_029551395.1 Armatimonadota bacterium
TGCCCATTCCAGGTCTTGGACAGCAGGTGTGTAAGATACAAAAAAGGGGAACCAGGTCATGAAATATCGCTTATCTCAAGCCTAACTCATTGATTTGTCTCGTCCCAAATCATTAATTGAATTTATTTTGGACAGTAGTGCCCCAGATTATAGGTCTCATTTCCCGTAAGTCATTGCTTTGGTTATATTATGAGCCTTCCAATTATCCCCGTTCTTTCTATCCATTCCCCTGGTTTTCGATGAATTCTATCAAATTTTTAGCACAGTCAGATGCATACTGTTTTATGCAATAACCCTGCTCGGGATGCAAATATTCTCGGGTATAAACGAAGCAATCGTTCGTGTCATCCCGCATTCAAGAAAGTATTTTTTGCAGACGGTCGTGTTCGAACGCTCGCTTAGCAGGACCCATCTTTTTGATGTTGAGGCACTTCCACTGAAGGGCGGGCAGCTGATCCAGATGCTCAACACCTAAACGGTGCCACTCGGGTTCGCCGCGTTTCATGGATAAAAGGAATGCTCTCTCGTCATCATCCAGGGACTGGACAAGCATCTGAGAGAGCTTCTCCTGCACCTCCTGCAATTCTTGCAGTGGCACTTCTTCCTGGGTCATTCCCACGAACTGGTCATCGTACAAAGACTTCATATCGAGAAGGCTCGGCGACAGGAGCTCGTTCATGGGCCTGTTGTGCCCGGCAAGATGCACGACGAAGGAACGCCTGATTTCAGGCGTGATACCGGTATCGTCGAGCAGCACCTTTACATCGAAGAGGTCTCGGGGATGCTGGCGGTCCAGTGCAGCACAGAGTTTTCCTCCGTAAAGATCAGCGACCGGCAGCGTCGGCACGCTGACAAAAGCTCCGAAGTGTTTCTGCGCGACCGGGCTCAGGTCCATATTTATAGGTTGGTTAATCGACCCCCTGAGGATGAGGTTCGGCTCGATTTTGATAACGGCCTCACTGGTTGAAACCAGAAGCTTTACCACCAGATCGTGCATCCTGCTTCTGCGAACCTGTGATCCCGGTATGCGGCGTTCGATCTCCTGCCCTATCGCCAAGAGTGTCTCGCTGATCTCAGTCAAAGCTTCATTTCGAGGTTTCAAGGGCAGGTATGTCAGATCAATATCCACGGACACCCGCAGCATGTCGCGCACAAACAGGTTGAGTGCAGTCCCGCCCTTGAGGGCAAAGCATGCATGTCTTCCGATTTCGGGAAGGCACCGGAGGAGTAGCCTGACCTGAGCCTCGTATCTGCTGTCAAACACCAGGGAGTTCCTCTTGCTTCGGCACGGTTATCTGATAGCGTTGATTGAATTGCCCACCGTGGTAGATCTGCCGTTTACCCTTGCCCAGATCGATCCTTGTGGTATCGAGCCGCGAAAACCAGCTATGACCAGCCGTCTCTGCGCTCCAAAGAAAGAGTCTCTTCACCTTTACGGAACGGCACTTCTCAAGGAGATCCTGTACGACATCCGGCCTGAGCGTAACGAGCCCTTCCATCAACTGGTAAGCATATTCAACATCCTCGTTCTTCTTTACCAGGTACATCTGTTCCATAATAGCACGTTCAGCGCTCGATATGACGATCTTGAATCCTTCATGGCCCGATTTGATGGAAGCTTCCTGGGGAATACTCACAAACAGAGACATACGGAGGTACTTAAGTTCAGCCTCCCATCTTTTATTGCGGAACCATGGAGGGATCTGTTCAGGCTTGTCGCTTATCAGAAAAATCTCTTTCCGGTGCCCAAGCGGAACAAAGTGAGACAATCCTTGGAGTTCCAAGGATGATCTTCCCCCAACGTGAATGGTCATACCAAGCTGGGCCTGCAAGGCATAGAGCGCACCCTGCCAATCCACCTTGTCTCCCGGCTGGATGAAAGCCCCTGTTCCGAAATCCTCCAACCATCCGGATCTCACATGCCAATTGGCCAGTTTGCTGGATACACCAAGGTCATTGAGCCACTTCAGCGTGGCAACCGTTCCCTTCGGCCACTTCTGGTAAACCCAGTTTATCTTCGATGGTTCCTTTCTAGTCATACTAGTCATTCTCACTGAATGTTAAACCTAGCATAAATGCCGGTCGGTTTATTTTAATACCAATCATTCTAGTAATACTAGTTAATTGTCAAGCGAAACAAACCATTCCAATAATTTTTCACTACTGTCCAAAATAAATTCAATTAATGATTTGGGACGAGACAAATCAATGAGTTAGGCTTGAGATAAGCGATATTTCATGACCTGGTTCCCCTTTTTTGTATCTTACACACCTGCTGTCCAAGACCTGGAATGGGCAA
>JAKPFN010000082.1 GCA_029551395.1 Armatimonadota bacterium
TGATTCTGATGAGTCTATTTGGCACTTGGAAACTGCGTGGTCTGGACACGATATCAGAATGCAGAAACCTTCTGGCTGCACATAAACCAATTCAGTCTACCTAAGACTGAACTCTTACCCATTTCTTTTGACTTAATAAAAGGCTGTTGATATAATGACCGAGGTGCCGATAGATGGAGTTACGGACAGTGCTTGAGGAGCCTGCTGTCCAGACACAGCAGAAAACGAGAATATTGTATTTAGACCATTCGCCGCTTTTGGGAGGGTCCCAGTTATCCCTGCTCGAACTGGTTCAGACACTGAATCGTGACTTGTTCGATGTGGCTGTTGCCTGCACCGATAGATGCCCCCAGTTTCTCTCCATAGCGGATGAAATTTGTGCAAACATAAACATAACCAAATTTCCACGGCTGAGAGGCAACCCTTTTTTTATACCAATAAGATACATCCAGGCAATGAAGGGGATTCTTAAGGTCTGCAGGTCATTTCGGCCGCACATCATCCACAGCAACACCGTACGGACCCATATTTATGCTGCTTTGGCCGCCGGATATACTCAGGCAAAGGTTGTATGGACGCTGCGGGACTTTGACTATCCCAAAAAGCTGTTCAAGCTTCTGGTAAACAAACCGAACGCCATTATCTGTGTTTCTGACTCGGTATACAGGTATTATAATCCGGATGGGGCGTATAAGCATATGAAGACCGTTCCAAACGGGATTATATTGCCGAAGATCGATCCCGTTAAGTCCCGCTGTGAAATCCGCAGTGAGTTTGGCCTACCGGATGACTCGCTTGTTGTAGGCTCCGTAGGCCGGATTGTGCCGTGGAAAGGCCAGATGGAGCTTATAAAAGCTGCCGCTCTGGTCGTAGAAGCGCTTTCCAACGTCAGGTTCGTGGTTATGGGCAGTGCGGATATGCCGGATTTCCGTCGGGAAGTCGAGTTATATGCCGAGAAACTTGGTATACGGGATAAGGTGATCTTTTCGGAGTTTCGGATGGATGTCTTGAAGTGCATGTGCGCGTTCGATGTCTTGGTGCATACTTCAAAAGAGCCAGAGCCGTTTGGGCGGGTGCTTATCGAAGCGATGGCTACGGGTGTGCCGGTCATAGCTTCGCCGCTTGGCGGCCCGTCTGAGATTCTCGACGAGTCCTGTGGGCGACTGGTCCATCCAGAGAATACTTCCGAGCTTGCCTCAGCTATCGTGGAGGTCCTTACAAATAAACCGTTTGCAAGCCGAATTGCTACACGGGCAATGGAAGTATTCAAAGAGCGGTATGATCAATCTGCCGAAACAAGCTCCATTGAAGCTGTCTACAAACTGATGATGAATAGAGAATAGCTGCATCTCATTGGCAAAATGGGATTACTCGATTGAATACCCCGCAAGTCCATGGAGGAATCCTGCCGGACAGCCCAATCTTTTAACAAGCACGAAAGAATATCTAGCCACTATGTGCTTCAGCGCTTTCCCGAAGCCAGGCAGTTGATTTACCATATCCATGCATCTGATCTTAGCCCATTATCCTGTTCAGCAGTAGGTAACAGTTCAGTCTCCAAAGTTTTTGTAGATTTTTTGGAATAAGGGGAGGTACGTCTGAGCTGACTGTCTAAGTAGACAGTATGAGTGGTTTGGATGACCTGACAAAAGAAGAGTTAAAGGCGCTTGTGCTGAATCTTCA
>JAKPFN010000127.1 GCA_029551395.1 Armatimonadota bacterium
AGCTCCTGCTGCTTCAAAAACTCGAGTTGCAGGAGAGAATCCATACCGTGCCATACTCTCCCGGTTGATGTTGAGCACTGCAAGGGGAGTGCAATTGAAAGCATTATGTTCGTGAGTATACACATGGCCCAGATATCGGACATTCGCAGGCATAGGTTTATCTCCCCATCCATTACCGCCAAGTAGGAACCGGTGTGACGGCAGGTCGTTGGCTGTTTGCAGGAAAAACTCTTCCACACGAGTCTCACGGTCAGGGAGTCGGTTGCCCAGGAATGCCAGGTCGCAATCGAACCTTCTGTCAGGTTCCACAGGGTAGTGGGTAGATGGATCCAGCGCGTTGTAAATCGGCACACATTGACGAGCGCCCAGAGATTTATATGCTCTGACTACCGGTTCGCCACCTCCGTAAGTCAGAATGAGATCGTATTTCGGAACAAGCGGCCTGAATGGGTCTGAAGGATTGCTCTGTACGCGGTCCAGCGTGGCAGGTGCATCTACATCCCAAAAGGCTACAAGGTTGTCCGATGTTTTGAGATCGAGCACAGACTTTTCTAGTAGTTCGTCGAACACACCCACGCCACTCGCTTTGATAATAAGGTCGGCATTGCGGGCATCATCCAATACTTGATACACACCATCTTCATTTTCAGCGGAATATACGACGACTTTGGCCCAATCAGGATCGGGGATATCTCTATGTTGCTGACGGTCATAAACGTCTGATTCATAGAAGGTTACTTTATGTCCACGCTCGGCCAAAGCTCGCACTATTCCACGGTAATACGTGGCAGCGCCGTTCCAATATGCTGATACAAGGCTGGATGCGAAGAATGCTATATTCATGCCTTCTTTCATCAGGGGCTGGACCTCCTTACAGATGTCAGAATGCTCCCACCGGATGCACTGGCCCGCACAACGCTCAATCGATTGCTGCCTTTACGGTTTATGCTGTTGAATATGTTCAGCAATTCGTCTACTCGATGAGAGCATGTGTGTCTGGAAAGGATAGTGCTGCGGCCTCTGAGAGATAGTTCTCTTGCCATCGACTCGTCAGCTAAAACTGCTTTGAGCAGTTCCTTCATCTCCGTTCCGTTTCTGGCTATCAAGTAGTCCTCACCGGGAGTAAAGAGCCGTTCTGTATCACTCCAAGGTGCGGAGACAAGCGGGATACCGCAGGCAAGAGCCTCAAAGACTCTGATAGTTGGAATTCCAGGCAGTGCCTCGACATACGGGCGCCTTGGAATATGCACCGTGACCTTATGGCTGGCAAATGCTTCAGGAACCTTATAGTTCGGGAGCCATCCGGCATAATTGATTCCTGCGTTTTGAAGAGCTTTACGGCCAGCGTCGGGATAGCGCACTCCATGCACTCGAGCCTTCAGCCCAAGCTGCTTAACAGGGTCTGTCAGAAACTCCTGCAGTTCAGCAGTCCGTTCGTCATCTCCCCAGTTGCCTATCCATATCAGGTCTCCTTCAGGTTGGTCATTATCGAGTGGCTGAAATATTCTGGTGTCAGCAGCTTCATGCCAGGTCCAGGCATGGTCTGTCCAACCTTTGGATAGATAGATATCGCGTATTATCTGCCCGAATGCAAGCACACCATCATAACCTGACAGATCGTAGGCTGCCATGCTTTCCGGATTAGTGGCTGAGCGATGATGTGTATCGTGGAACAGCAGCGTATAACCGCCAAACCGCTTATGATGGTTGCCCAGGCAGCGAACCAGCGAATGGTCATTCCACTCATGCACCAACACCAGGTCGGCTTCGTCCAATGCCAGACCAATGTCCAGCGAATCAAAACAATATTGAGTGCTTTTCAGGTGCGGATAAGCTGAACAGAACAAGCGCAGAGGTTCTTCTCCTTCATGGATGATCAGATTTTTTCTGCTCCATGAGTCTCTAGGTTCAAAAACATGGACATCATGGCCTCTGGCAAGCAGTTCGCTCACGATGCCTCTTAGAAAATGAGCATTGCCATGATTCCAATCAGAAACGAGTGAGTGATAAAACATCACAATCCGCAGCGGAGATTGGGTTTCAGTTGGTAAGGGCTTATCTATAGGCTCTTCCCAAGGTTTCTGCTCTACAATCCAGGCTGGGCGCTCTTCTATCAGGCTTTTATAGGTGTTCAGATAGCCTTCAGCCATACGCTCAGGTGAGTATTCTAAAGCACGGGTATGAGCTTTCCTGGCCATGTCTGTTCTGAAGCTATCGTTCGCTGACAGAAGATTAAGAGATTCCGTTAGTGCGTGTGTATCATCTGGAGGAACGAAGATTGCCGCGTCTCCCCAAATTTCTCTCAGGCTTGGGATGTCGCCAAGCACCAGCGCACAACCTGCAAGGGCTGCTTCAAGAGCTGAAAGGCCGAATGGCTCGTATCTGGCAGGAAGTGCGTAGATAGAGGCTTTTGCAAACCAGAAAGGAAGCGCTTGCGGAGCTAGTCGGCCCAGATAATGGATATTTTCATGGTTTCGGATGCCGCCGTCTGGATGTTCATTGTCTCCAGCGACGAAAACAGGCCATTGAAGCTCAGGCGCAGCCTTTTCCAACGCAGTGATGTTCTTGGCATTATCCCAAACTCTTCCAGCCGTAAAGATGAATGGTTCTTTTGTGCCTGATTGGAACAAATGCGGGTTGCGGGAGTTGTAGATAACATCTGTCCGGTTGAATGGGCCATAATACCTCTCTAGAGAATGAAGCATAGCCGTGCTGGGAGCTATGACAAGTCTTGCTGCACGAAGCCCACGACTGACTTCCTGCCTGTAGCGGTACCATTCCTGAGGAGCAGGTTCTCCTTTGACCGCCTGCCACCAGGACAATACGCACGAATGCCCAACTGACAATACAGGAGATTTCCAGGGCAACGCGCCATGCGTGTACCCATTCAGATGGACAATATCAGGCTGAAGTTTTTCTTCGAGCCTCAGAAGCCACTTTCCAGCACATTCTACATCTTCCCATGGGTCTTCCATCCACTCCAGTTTGAACTCGCTTGAGTGAAGCCGGACGTTTTTTATGTCATCGAGTTGTGTCCGCTGTTCAGGAGTCGGCAAAGCTCCCATAGTGGCCAGTTCAACTTCGACACCATGCTCAGCCAATGCCTGGATAAGTTCAAGAGAGTAAGTCCAAACGCCTCCAACAGTATCTGCAGTCATCAGAATCTTCATAGTTGGCATCCCCACAAATATTGGAATATAGGAGGGAACTTAATCCCCCCTTTTTTCGCACTACAGTAGACCTGACCGATAATTAGAAAGTGATTAATGCTTTTAAGAATCCATCCGGACGGTCTCTGGTGGCATTCAGAGCGTCACCAAGCATTTCCAGAGGGAATGTGTGAGTATACAACCCGGAAGGGTCTAATTGTCCGCTTGCTACCATATCCACAGCAAAGTGAAGTCCGTCTGTATAAACTTGAGGGTCTCGTTCGTGAGCGTTGATTACATCGAGTCCGCGCCAGTTCCACATTTGCATATTGATTTGCCTGAGTCCATCCTGATGGTAACCAGCAATAATCAGCCTGCCGCGTTCTTTGGTAAGCTCTGAAGCCAGGTCTAAAGGCCACTGCTTGCCGACAGCTTCTATAACGATATCCGCAAACTTGCCATCAGTCATTTGCCTGACCAGATCGATAATCTGCCAGTGGTCTTCCATCGGAATCACCTCAGCAGCACCCATCTGTTGTGCGATATTAAGCGCAAACGGCCGTCTTGAAATAGCAATTACTCTTGCTCCGGCATTAGCTGCCAATCTGGTTATCAATGCTCCCAGGAATCCAATGCCTACGATGGCAACAGTCTGGCCCGGTTTGATTTCACTCCGGCGGAAGACGTTCATAGCGCAGGCAAGCGGTTCACCAGGAAATGGCTGACCAGACAGGATTTCAGGCACCGATACGATCGAGTCAGTAGATGTGATGTCGTACTCAGCGTATGCATGATCGGAAAACATTGCTACTCTTTCACCTACGGAGAACCTGTCAACACCTGGCCCAAGTGCATCGATACATCCCCATCCTTCATGCCCAAGTGCGCCTGGTTCGAATGGGTAAGTGAACCAAGGTTTACCATCCCATGGAGGCAGGTTAGAGGCACACACTCCACAGCCTTCCAGCCTCACGCGAACTTGCCCTGGTCCAGGTTCTGGAACAGGCACATGCTCTACACGCACCGTTCCTGGTTGAACAACAACTGCGGCTCGCATTGTATTAACCTGCATCTTGTCATTGCCTTTATCAGCAGATTTTGTTTGAGATGCATCGGTATGCATATCATCGTGCTCCTCTCTTTACAGCTAATGGTGTTGGATATACTCCACGGGATTGAAGCAGCCATTCATAAAGTCTTTGAACGCCTTCTCGTATTCCTATTTTGGGGCTCCAGGTAGTCATGGATTCGAATTTCCCAGTATTGGAGCAGTAATAGCGTTGATCGCCAGGCCGACAAACATCATGCCGTATGACCGGCTTTTGTCCATTCAACTCTTCTATAAGGTCTACAAGCTCAACAAGACTCAGGGTGTTTTGCGGCCCTCCACCGATGTTAAAAGCGTGCCCGGAGATGGTATCCATATTAGACTGTGCCAGTAAGAATGCATCAACAAGGTCATCGATGAACAGAACATCCCGCACCTGCATTCCATCTCCATAAATTGTGATTGGTTGTCCTTCAATTGCCCGGATAAGGAAATGAGCAATCCATCCCTGGTCTTCCGTTCCAAACTGATAAGGCCCATAAATGCAGCTCATCCTGAAGACAACAGTCTGTAATCCGAAAATCCTGGCATAGTCGAGTACATATTGGTCAGCAGCGCCTTTAGAGCAGCCGTAAGGGCTGTGAAAGTCCAAATGCTGTTCTTCACATATTCCCGAAGAACTCAGGATTCTGTCTTCAGGCGTGTAACGAGAGCCATCCAACGTCAAAGGGATGTCTTCCAATGTGCCATAGACTTTATTAGTTGATGTGAATACCAAAGGAGGTGGAGATTTGAGTGAACGCAGCGCTTCCAG
>JAKPFN010000150.1 GCA_029551395.1 Armatimonadota bacterium
GCCCATTCCCATGCTTGAGATAGGCTGGAAGCCCGTCCAATCCGATGAATGGGTGCATGGAACTCCTATTCCAAGTTCAGGACAGGTCATAGCCCAGTCCAGAGCGTGGTTCCATTCATGGTAGAGTGTGTCCCAGGTCCTGATGCCTATGTTTACCGAAGATGAACGGTCCGGGCCGGTGTCCATCCCGCAGCAGTCCGATGCTACCCAGTCCGTAAACTTCATCAAAGTCTCGACTTCGCCTCTGTTGAACAATTTGCCCATAAACGGCTTGGGGTCCCAGCTTGCGCGGTTATCGAACTCTTCATCGTAGATTTTATAAGTGTTCTCGAACCGGAGTGTCCCGCGCGATGCAGCCTCCATGATGGCCGTACACCAGGTCCAGTTCTCCTTTATGTATTCTATTTGCTCGTCGGTTATGTGTCGAACCTGCTCTTTTGGTGGATCACCATCTAATAGACGGAAATTCCTGAATAAAGCGATATGGTTCCGCCAGGTATTAGAGTTCTCCCGAGGATACAAATCCGCAGCCTTCTGGTAGTAGGGATAAATACGCTCCATGCGCAGGTGCATGTCTGAGATCTTGTAAGAAAGTGCATCCGCATACATATACCAGGCGTCGGGATTGGTGGGCATCAATTCTGTGGCTTTCTTGAAACTTGCTTCCGCAAGGTCGTAGAACCCGTTGACCATCGAGTAAAGCCCAAGATCATAGAAGCCTTCACCGGTTTTTATCTCCTGATACCGGATGTTGGCATCAGCCCAACGGGCAAGTCTGCGGAATAGCCTCTGACCTGAAGGCGTAAGCCCTTCAAGGTTGACTGAGCTTAAAAAAATCTCCCTGGCCTTGGAATAGTTGCCCTTCCAAAACTCGTATATGCCTGTTCGATAAGATATGTCTATGCGATACTGGTCGTTGACTGCGCTGGATTCAACACTATATGGTTCAGCTACTCCGCCAATCCTGTAGCCAAGCTTATCGGCATCATCAGTAAAATAGAACAGATACTTGTCTGAGCACTTCCCTTTTAGCCCAATCTGTATCTGTTTTTTACCTTCAGTAAGCTCCATCGGGATAAATGTAACCAGTGCGAGCTTCCCGAGGAGGCCTTTTTCCCAAAGCAGAGTGCTTGGTTCAAAATCGCTGAGAGCTTTGCCATCGATATACAGGTCAGGAGCAGGTTTTTGGTCACCAATATTTGGAGCTATAATGACCAACTGCTCTATCGGGACACCATGCCGCATCTCTCTGGGACGGACAGTAAAAGTGCAGCCGTCTTCAGTCTTCGTGTAGTTGAACTCTTTCTCACTGACCGAGTCACCAACTACCAGTTCTCCGGCAGGCATCCAGAAAACGTAACCATCATGCGGATTACGCTCCTCAGCAAACAATGCGCATGCTGAAAGCGTCAAAACTAACATCATAACCAGCAGCAGTCTATGCATTTCAATTCTCCTCTACTAGATTCTTAACTCAAACTGACAACCATTTCTGGTCAAGCCAATCTTTGTTGCTCCATTGGTAATCTTCTTTTCAGTGCAAAAACCTTCCTGCATTTGAACAAAAATTAGATGTCGATGTTCAATTATTCATTGTGTGTATAACAGACTCACATGCAGAATAGCGAACGGCCAATATATCGTCTATCGTCGACTATATGACCTCTGGACAACGTTTGTTGACTCAAAACAAAATAACCTGCATCATTAAAGAAGGCTGGCAAGTCTAAAATATACAGTCTGAATGGAAGGTTTAATGATTAAAGGCGTGATTTTCGATATGGACGGTGTGCTGGTGCATTCCGAGCCATTCATAATGGAAGCAGCAATGAAGATGTTCGCAGAGCATGGTTGGCATGTGGAGCCGGAGGACTTTATCCCGTTTGTTGGAGCTGGAGAAAACCGCTATGTGGGCGGCCCTGCAGAGAAATACGGCTACCCGATAGATATAGAGCGGGACAAAGCCAGAACATATGAGATTTACGCAGAGATTGTCAAAGGCAGGCTTCAACCGCTCCCCGGAGTGAGAGAATTCATTGCAAAATGCCGGGAGAAAGGCTTGAAACTCGCTGTGGCGTCGAGTGCTGACAAAATCAAGGTTCTGATTAACTTAAATGAAGTAGGATTACCTGTTGAAACGTTCGATACGATAGTCAATGGTCTCGATGTAGTCCATAAAAAGCCTGATCCTGAGATTTTTCTTACGGCTGCAAGACAGCTTGGGCTTGATCCGTCGGAATGTCTGGTTGTCGAGGATGCTGTAAATGGTGTCGCTGCTGCCAAGGCTGCGGGTTCAAAATGCCTTGCTCTTACTACCAGCTTCACACCTGATGACCTTGCAGATGCAGATTGGATTGCACCAGACCTGGCCCAAGTACCAGATGAAGCGCTTGAGTGGTAGAATAGTAAGCAATTATATGGTTATACACAGCAGAATATCTCCCTCCCTGTCTAACTAACAAGCAGGGAGGGTAAGATAGCTGTAAATTTAGAATACAGGTATGGATGTATGATTAACTTGTCGTTCTTCTCAAGGTTGTTGCTTGCCATTATGACGCTTGCAGTTATAGCCGCGCTGCATGGGTGAGCCTTCTAGGGAACGTTTCTCGTCGAGAAACGCACTGGATAGCGCATTCCTCTTAGAACGGGCATGTTCCAGACGGGCATCCTCCAGCAAACTCAGACTCAGCAGATACAAGTTCATCCTCTCCAAGTTCTCTTGCAAGCACTGGGCCAACATAAAGCACCTGTTCCGGTTTGCTGCCGTAGCGGTAGATGGTTATTCCCTTGCATCCAAGTTCATAAGCCATCCAGTATATTCGGCGGACGTCCTCAGGAGTCGCTTCCCTCGACAAATTGACCGTTTTCGATACGGCATTGTCCACATGCTTCTGGAACGCTGCCTGCATACGCACATGCCACTCTGGAGCTATGTCCATAGATGTGACGAACAGCCTCCTAATGTCCTTTGGCAGGCGCTCTATCTGTTGAATCGAGCCATAATGGGCAATATCCATCATCAGTTCGCGCGAGTAGAACCCCTGCTCTTTGGCTATCCGCTCGAATTCGCTGTTTACCTCAAGAAGACGAGTACCTTCCATCACATCACGGACAAATGCAACGGAGAAAAGCGGCTCGATACCGCTCGAGCAGCCAGCGATGATCGATATCGTCCCTGTAGGCGCGACCGATGTTACCGTTGCGTTCCTTCTTGGTCTTGCTCCGGGCTTGTCCCAGATGCTCCCTTTGTAATTAGCAAACGCTCCACGCTGCTCTGCAAGGTCTTGAGACATCTTCTCCGCTTCATCATAGATAAAGGCCATCACCTGCTCTCCAAACTGCAGAGCTTCCTCTGTGTCATAGGGTATCCCGAGCTTTATGAGCGCATCAGCAAGCCCCATAACCCCAAGACCTATCTTCCTGTTTGCTCTGGTTATCTCCGTTATCTGAGGAAGTGGATAAACGCTTGCATCGACCACATTGTCCAGGAAATGCACAGCCGAACGGACAACTTTTCTCAGCCTGTCATAGTCCAATTTGCCGTCTACAACCATCTTAGCCAGGTTGATAGAGCCAAGATTGCAGGATTCATAAGGTAACAGAGGGACTTCACCGCATGGGTTGGTAGACTCGATATCGCCAAGCGCAGGAGTAGGATTGGCCCGATTGATCTGATCCAAAAAAATCAGTCCCGGATCTCCTGTCTGCCATGCGTTTGTTATAATCAGGTTGAAGACATCTCTAGCCGGAAGCCGTGTAGAGACTTGATTTGTCCTTGGGTTGATGAGGTCATAGTCTTCATCGTTCTTGACGGCTTCCATAAACCTGTCCGTCACGCCGACCGAGATGTTGAAGTTATCGAGCACGCCGGGCTTGGATTTTGCCGTGATAAACTCGAGAATATCCGGGTGGTCGACTCTTAGAATCCCCATATTCGCGCCGCGCCGCCTGCCGCCCTGTTTAATTGTATTGGTAGCCTCATCGAAAATCTTCATAAAGGATACCGGCCCGGAAGCTATGCCCATTGTGGTCTTTACGAGGTCGCCTTTAGGTCTGAGGCGAGAGAACGAGAAGCCGGTTCCTCCTCCTGACTGATGAATGAGCGCCATATCCTTCAGCGCGGTAAATATCCCTTCCATCGAGTCTTCCACAGGGATGACAAAACAGGCCGCAAGCTGTCCTATTTCTGTTCCGGCATTCATCAGACAAGGAGAATTCGGGATAAATTCCCGCCCGACCATCAACTGATAGAACTCTTCCTCTGTAGAAGCGATATCTACGTTTGGATCATAGGTAAGATCAGGCGCAGCAACAGCTTTGGCAACCCGGCGAAACATCTGAGAAGGCGTTTCTATCACATTTCCGGCTTCATCTTTAAGCAGATACCGGCGCTTGAGCACGCTGACAGCATTGACCCCAAGCTTCAGGTCATCTTCAACACCTATGAACCGCTTGACGCTTCTCACTTCTGCCCGCTGCTCTCGGTAGAGTATGTAAGCCTTTGCTGTTTCAGGATAACCAGCTTCCATCAAAACCCGTTCGACAACATCCTGAACGTCCTCAACTCGTGGATGCGTGCCATCAAACCGTTCCTGCAGTATTGCAACAACGCGGGATGCCAGTTCTTCGGCAACCTGCCCGTCTTTCTGGTTGGTTGCGCCAAGGGCTTTGCTGATGGCGGTAGCAATTTTTGATGGCTGGAAGTCTTCAACGCGGCCATCACGCTTGATAATCTTTGTGATAGGTATGTCTGGCATACTGAGCCTCACTTTCACGATAAAGATGCAGTTATCGGTTGATTTTACCCGCACAGGATGTCGAACAAACGTTCGTTTTTTCTTGCCTCATTGTAGCACACTGCCAAAGCTTGTCAATATCTGTTTTTGTTGATTCGATTGGGTTTGTTAAATAATGTGGCTTGGTTCCGGCAGGTATTGGACAATCACTTCACCGCTTGGCCTATTGTTCCTGCTGGCACGAAGGACGGTTTTTTCGGTAGTTACAATAAAAAATTACACTTTCTCCCTAAAATTTTTCTTTATACAAGCGTGTTGAGAGGAGGAATGTGTGAGGAGTCTGTAGAAGAAAAATCGAAACAGACCCAACTTTTTAGGCAAAACTTCTGAATTTACAAGCCAATGGTAGTAATCAGATTATTACCTGGAAGCAGTAATGCTGCCGCTTGATCAGTATCGAAATGGTGGTAACAACTGTTAGATCAGACTGATCAGGCATAACTATAGGGTTATCTGAAGGGAGGTGAAAGTTAGTGGAGGCATATTGCGTTAAGTGTAAAGCCAAAAGAGAGATGAAGGATCCTCAGGCCGTCACTATGAAG
This sequence comes from Armatimonadota bacterium, assembly GCA_029551395.1. Classification (GTDB taxonomy): domain Bacteria; phylum Armatimonadota; class UBA5829; order UBA5829; family DTLH01; genus JAKPFN01. Next base: position 5,339 of record JAKPFN010000150.1, read on the forward strand.
AACGGCAAGCCGGCAACCAAGGGTACTTGCCCGGTGTGTGGTACCGGTATGTATAAGATCGGGGCATCGAAGTAATCCAGGCTAAAATCAAAGATTCAAGTGTTGGCGGGCTTTGTTGTAGCCCGCCATTTCACGTACCTGGATGAGGAAAACTGCCTACACTCGGGCTCATACTACCCTCGGGCTAAATTTGCTACCCTCGGGTTAAATTTGCAATTTAGCCCGAAAGAATAATCGAGAGATTTACAAATCCCTCCTGAGAGTAAGATTAGCCGTCACCCTGAACCATAACATTATCCTGAACCATAACGTCACCCTGAACTCGTTTCAGGGTCTCATGACTGCAAAGAGATGCCGAATCAAGTTCGACATGACGTGTCAGGTTCACTACCCTCGGGCTAAATTTGCAATTTAGCCCGGAAAAACAGCCAAGGGATTTACAATCCCGATTGTTGATATTTAAGATGAGCATCCGGGAGGGATTGCAAATCCCTCCCGAGAGAGGAATTTCTCACAAGAGAGGAATTTCTCCCTAGAGAGATTCCCCGCAACAGAACTCCCAAACTTCGTTGACACCGTATGTCGGGTTTTGATATACTGCCTGCTGTTGTCAGGGTTTTAAGCCCTTTCAAATGCAATTATCCGCAGGAGTTATTATGCCTAGTATCGTTATTGTTGGTATGCAGTGGGGTGATGAGGCTAAGGGGAAAGTAGTCGATTACGTTTCCCAGAATGCGGACGTTGTTGTCCGTTACAACGGTGGAAATAATGCCGGGCATACTGTTGTCATCGATGGCGAAGTCTATAAATTCCACACGCTTCCCGTTGGAGCGCTCAACCCTGGTGTAACAAGCGTCATTGCAGACGGTGTTGTTATCGACCCTGCTGTTCTTGTAAAGGAACTGGATGGGCTCAAGGCTCGCAACCGTAACGCCGTAGACCTCAAGATCAGCGGTAATGCCCATATCATCATGCCTTACCACAAGCTTTTGGACCAGTTGGAAGAGCAGAGGAAGGCTGACCGGAAGATCGGCACTACCGGAAGAGGCATCGGGCCTTGTTATGAGGATAAAATCTCCCGCATCGGAATCAGAGTATGCGAGTTGATCGATCAGGACCAGTTCAGTTCTCGGCTCAGTGAGAACCTCAAGATCAAGAACGAGATTCTGACCAAAATCTACGGAGCCAGTCCGCTGTCAGAGGCCGAGATATTCGCTGAATACCAGGCTTATGCCGAGAAAATAGCTCCTTATGTATGTAACACGAGTGCATTGCTCTACAAGGCAGTAAAACACAACAAGAGGATTATCTTCGAAGGCGCTCATGGCACGCTGCTCGATATAGACCACGGCACTTATCCCTACGTTACCAGTTCGCATACGGTTGCAGGCGGAGCTTGTATCGGCACGGGAATCGGCCCTACCGAGATCAACAGGGTTATCGGAGTTGCGAAGTCATACACTACAAGGGTAGGGGAAGGTTGGTTCCCCACGGAGTTGCAGGATGAGACTGGAGACTACATCCGGGAGCGCGGACGTGAGTACGGCACTACCACAGGCCGGCCCAGGCGCTGCGGATGGTTCGATGCAGTCGCTGTGAGGTTCTCAGCCAGGGTAAACGGTGCTCAGGCAATCGCGCTTATAGCTCTGGACGTGCTCGCCGGGCTGGACAAGGTAAGGATTTGCTCCGCATACCGGATCGACGAAAAGATCATCGTGGACTTCCCAACCGATCCCACCCAGCTAAAGGAGTGTCTTCCAGTCTATGACGAGCTTCCTGGTTGGAAAGAAGATATTTCCGGGATCAAGAACTACGAAGACCTACCTGCGAACACCAAGGACTACATAAAGCACGTCTCAGAGATAGTAGGAGTACCTGTTGCAATGGTCTCAGTAGGCCGAGGCCGCGAGCAGACCATCGTCATAAGACCGGAACTCTTGGAACCATAACTACCTGGAGCGCAGCAGACAAAATTACTAAGATCAGTTTAAACTCAGGGGGAACCTGCAGATTCCCCCTGGACAAATAACTCCAGATTCAAACTTCCAATACTCGACACTCCCGCAGCCTGTTAAAACCAGTTACTTATCCCAACACTTTTTCTATTTCATATTGTTTACTAATTCCTGATAGATATTGGAAGCTGTTCGTCCTTGCAGTTCAACCTGTTCGAGCCGATCTGCGATGTACCAGCTCGGATTACCTGCTGTGGAATGGAATGCTATCCGCAAGTCCTGATTCTCGCCCTGATAAATGACCAGGCGATCAACTGTCAGAGCCACTAAGTTAAGTGCTGTTGAACCGTGTGGCGGCTCAGGGCCAATCCAGCCGACCAGCGTTCGGAACTCGATAGGCTTTGTTAGCACTACTTCGACACCGGGGGTTGTATCGGTACAGAAATTTGCTATTTCATCCCAAGTGCTTTTCTGCGTAACTGAACAATAGGGCTTGTATGTGGCTGTTATTATATCTATATCAGCCTGTAATTTTCCTATTCTTGTAGATGGCAGAATCGTCCGTTTTCCAAAATTTCCGTTTTTCGCTATCTGACCAGTCGAAAAGGCAGGTAGCTGTTCCTTGTTAATGTGTTTTTTACCTGTCACAAGCTCTGTCTTGACAAAATCGACAAATGGGCGCGAGCGATATTGCCAAGTCAAGTTAGGGTTATACAAGCCGAACGCAAACGATAGAGTGCTGCCATTTTTACGAACCAGCGTAACCATATCTGGTCTGATTTGCTTGCTTATTCCAGATACACGCTCTGCGTTGTCTAAGAGTTGGTATATCCAATCAATTGTAGGCCTGTCGGTAACCAAGTAGCTGCCATTAGCTTCAGCCATTTGGATAACAACAAAGTCTAAATCACTGGCATTCTTGATGCTGTTTTGTTCTAGCAGTCCCGGATTACTGGACTTGCTGCTATTACTGCACCCAGATGCAGTAATTGTAATCCCCAGTGACACCATAAGCCAGACAAGCACTATAGCACACCTGGACAATTCACTCACCTCCATTAGTGGGGAGTCAGATGCAACCCAACTACAGCTTCTTCATCTCAGAAACCAACTCATTGAACAAGTCCGGGCCGAATCTGGATTGCCCCTGCGGGCCGTATTCCAGGAATTCCTTTGTCCCGACCGCACTTGAGAGAATCCAGTCACTTGTTCCCGCTTGGTTGAATGCCAGTTGCATAGTTTCTGGCTTGATGCTGATTAAGCGTATTGTCTCGCACTTGATCTTTTCAAACTTGGTGCGGGTCTCAACGCTTTTGGGAGGCGGCCACCATTCAAAATCTCTCGGAACGACGAGAGTTTCAAAACTCATCGGACGAGACAGCTTGACTTCAATGTATTTGCTTGATAAATTGTCAATCTCGTGCTGTCGAAATCGTTTGCAGCCGCTCAAGTTGTTTGGACTCCATTGTTGAAGCAGTTTCACCGTAGACTGCTGAACCGATTTCCAGCGTCCGTTTGATTGAGACGAGATCGCTGCTGTCTTGCTCGGGAGTTTCACTTGCACACTGGACAAATTGCCGATGGGAATATGAGTCGGTTTTCGGCAGGCAGGGTTTCTGAAAACCTGTCCGAGGAGACTCATAAGCCGACCAGAAGCCTGCTTATCAGTCAAATCACCGGCATCGCTGTAAGACAGATAGGCTACTCGCCCATTATTACCAATGAACGCAATCTGCCTGCTCCTCGCCATTCGGCTGATATAGTCTCTATCTGGCTGATCTACAGCAGTGTACAAGTCACGAATCATCGCCTTGTCTGTAACTCGACAGTTGCCAACTAGAATCAGCCTCACCGAACTGTCATCTTTTAGTCCTGCCCCAGACAGCAATCCACTGGAGCTAGTGGAACCGGATGTAGAACAGCCCTGTATAGCCAACATTTCAGTCGTCACCAGAATCAATAGGAGAATAAAAGCAGTTTTGCCCATACCAGCCTCCCTACACTCGGGCTAAATTTGCAATTTAGCCCGGAAAAGTAGCTGAGGGATTTTCAATCCCTACCATAGAATAGACTCATAACTGGGCTTCGGCGCAAAAACCGCACCGAAGCATGTCTAAATTTGTATGAGTCGGCGCATGCTTTTTAGCGCCGACTCATAGTCTATCATATTTTATCCTCATCACTCATCACTCGTAACTCGTCACTGAGGGATTGCAAATCCCTCCCGAGGAGTGTCCGTAGTAAAGGTCATCAATCGTCCATATAAGAGCCCAATACTTCACTGGGCTTTGCCTTAATATATTCCGCGCTAAATACATTGTCAACATCGAGAGGCTCACAAAAATACTCAAGCCGCTCAAGTATCAACTCAAGCGGCTTTTTTGTATCTTGATCAGCACGTTTGCTGACCTGTTACGTTCTTTGGTAACTGGCGCATCGGTTCATCTATCTCCGATTAGCCGATTGTGGCTCACAGCGTGGGCGTCGGCGTCAAAAGCCACGCCGACGCATATAACTTTACACTTTACTCTTTCCACTCTCAGAGCTATTTCATCACGTCCAGCCGGTTTATCGGCCAGTAGCGGAGCCAGGCTTTGGCTCGGAGGTTTTCCATCGGAAGCTCACCCCAGTAGCGGCTGTCGTTGGACTGGTCGCGGTAGTCTCCCAGCACAAATAGACTATGCTGGCTGATGACCTTCGGGCCATAATCCTGTGGTTCGGGGATATACACCACATACGACTCATGCAAGCAGCGATTGTTGATGTAAACCTGGCCGTTCCTGATCTCTACAGTCTCTCCCGGCAGGCCGATAACCCGCTTGATGTAAGTCTTGCTGGGGTCATTGGGATATCTGAAGATAATAACATCGCCCCGGCGGGGAGGAACGAACCTGTAGACGAACTTATTCCCAAGGATTCGCTCTCCGGTGCGCAGGTTAGGCTCCATGCAACTGCCTGATACGGCAAATCCCTGTACGACAAACGTTACCAGGAAAAATAATAACGCAACGGTAATGAATGCTGTCTGCACCCATGTCTTGACGATTAGAGCAAAGGTTACTTTTTCCTGCCGTGGATCGGCTATCCCGTCCGGCGCCGTCTCATCCTGTTTTACGACGATTTCCAGCTCTTCTATAACAGGCATAAAAATATCTCGCCTGAATTGCTTCCTGGCATTTCTAATCGGGATTGCGGATTATTAACCTTCAGTCCTGCCGCATTTCCGCGGTATACGGCAAGCATTAAAAACTTAATTAGGGTCGCTTATTCCAGGCCAGCAGTAAGGTGTCCCGGAGATCTTTCTTTTTATCCTGGCCAGCGCATTATCAACAGATTTCGTCTTGCACTGAAGCTCTGTTGCGATCTCCCGATACGACTTACCTAGCTGATAGCCCGCGAGTACCCGCCATTCAAAGTCTGACAACAGCCTGCGGAGCATATCCTGAAGCCTGCGGTTGTCTTCCCGCTTCAAGACCAGCTCTTCAGGATCGATTGTGTCCTCAGAAACAAGTATCTCAGCCAGATTCCACTCCGATTCGCTGTCATCCGATGGATACTCGAGCGATACGGACGTGTTAAGCGGCGCCTGCTTCTGCCTTGTAGCAGTCTTGATTGCAGTTATCACGTGACGCTCTATACAAATCCTCGCAAACGATAAGAAAGAGATGTCCTTATCTGCCCGGTAATCGAGAATAGCCTGCCAGAGACCGATCATACCGATCTGCAGAAGGTCTTCCTTTTCAGCACCAAGCAGGAAGTAAGACCTGACTTTCGTACGCACCAGACTGCGGTATTTATACAGAAGATACTCTGCTGCAGACTGCATACCTGCTTGAGCGATCTCTACTATTTCCTGATCGCTCATATTGGCATAGTAACAGTCGGCAACCCGGTCCTTTATTACCGTGGAGTTCCCCTGGACAGCGATCTCGCTCATTATGCCTGTCCTTCCGACGACCTTTCCTCTTGTTCGATCTCAATCGTAGCCTTGCTTATAATCACGGCAGCAAGACCTACGGCTAGAGCAGCAAATGCGGTGAGTGCAACAGGATACTCAGTTATTGTCCTGCCTCCGAACTTGATGCGGACTTTGTTGACCGTTCCGGATTCCATCAGGCGCTGTATATCGTCCAGCAGTTCTATCCCTACGGACAACAGGTCACCTTTTCCTTTTTCAAGGTTCACAAGCGCCTGCACCAGGTCTCCATCCGCCTGGTTTAATGCCTCACGTGCTTCCTCATAGGAAACATCCATCCTGCTTCTAATAGCATCTAACTTCTCAAGTTCAGTCTGCACGGCTGCGCTCACCCCCGGCCCGATTATAACCCATCAAAACCATCATTGACAACAGGTTCTAGGGCTTGTTTGACAATTGATTGCAAGAATTCTGCGGAATTTTCTCCCAAAGTGTGCCATCAGAGCAAATGCATGGAGGAAAAATGCCATCGAGTGACGAATTTCCTCCACGCATAGACCAAAAGATAAGTTGCAGCAATGCAGTCTGGCCTTTTAATGTTATTGTTTTTCAAGCGTAATAGCCAGTACTCTGATCTTATCATTTTTTGGCAAAATAATGGAAGAAAGCTGGCTGCTGGGGTCCAAATTTATCTCATAACGGAATAGCAAGCACCTACTGTTCCGCTGATCGCCTGACGGAGAATGCCTGTGTAGCGTCATAAACGCTACTTCCTCTCCATTTACCGGTTCAGAACCCCATGAACTCATCTTTACCTTTGCCTGAGCTGTCGCGGATTGATAACCAAGTCCGAACTCTGCTTCCTGGTCTGGCGCTGTAGCCGCTCCAAGCACATGGAGCTTAACATACTTACCCTTGGGAACCGCAACCGTCTGACCAGCGCAGGCAACAGCGTTCTTTGCCCCTGAATCCTTAGGGCCATATCTGAAGCTGATTCTACTCGGGTTTGCAAGCCCGTTTTCGATGGTCTTCCAGCCGTATCCGCACGGATAAATGTCATTCTGGCTGCCGAACCCTATGTCCGGCGGCATAAACTCAGCCGGAAAAGACATCCCGGAGCCATCGAAGTTGCCGCTTGACCTGTTGCGGTCGGTGCTGGAGGCAACTGTATCGAACAGCTTAGATAAATCGACAAAAGCAAGCTTTCCGTTTTTAACCGTTACCTCAGCAAGCAGCATATCTCCACCTCTTGAGATTTCTGAGGTGGATGCCCACTTTCCATCTTCAGCAAAATCAAACGCCAGAATATATCGTCCGTCATACGGAGGTGCTGTTACCTTGACCGTGGCTATAAATGGTTGTCCAGGTTTGACTTCGGTGTTGATTGGAGTCATAATGCCGTCCCACACAGCCTCTGCACCATCCAGATGATACCAATGATAGCCGAACGAATGTCTCTTTGGAGTCCAGGCGTCAGGTCCGGTGTTATTCACAACCAGTTTGACTTCAACAGTCTTACCGGCTTCCATCGTCTCAGGCGTGTTGCTTGCCACAATTCGAGCACCGTAATCTGCTTCGAATACGTCTACGATTCTGTTATATGTCCTTGCTCCAGCCTCTGAGAGCCACTTTTCTCCGTCGAATACATCGAACCTGAGTTGATAAGACCACGGCTCCGACTGCTTCCACACAGGAATCGGCTGGCCATTTGGATCTTTCAGGTTAACCAGCATTTCGACCTCAGCGACCTGTCCTGGCGCGACATCAGAAGCAAGCAGAGCCTGCAATGCGCTGATCGGAACCTCCTGCTCAATATCATCCGGGCCGCCATGAAGATAACTCGATACCTTGAACAGTTTGCATCCGATATAAGCTGAACCTGCTTTCCATGTGGTAGAAGTGTCGTTGCGGACCTTGATCTTATATGTGTAATCCGTTGCAGTCTTCATCATTACAGGGCCGTCAACGCTGATATACCGCACATCGGAGCTTTCCACTTTACCGATTCTGATAGGAACGGTAAGACCTTCGTCACCAAGCGCTGAGAACCATTTATCGTCCCTCATTCGGACCATTTCGAACCTGATCTCATAATCGCCTTCTGGCAGATTGTTGTTATCCTTCTGAACAGCCGCTACGCCGATGCTGATCTCAGAGTTGCTTCCGGGCATTATATCCTGCTGTATCGGGCGTTTGATCCCGCTTTCTCCGACCGGAACGTTGTTCTGGTACCACCTGTACGCCAGTGCATAGCCTTCCGCTACTTTCCATGGCTTGAGGCCGTCATTCTGGACTGTTACTGTCACGTGGTAGAAGCTGCCGGGCATTATTACCTCCGGCAGGTTGTGCTTGAGATATTTAGCCTCGTATTCTCTTGCGCCTTTGAACTTGAGCGCGTTAAGAGCTGTTGCATCTATGTAAGTATAGCCATACTGCCGGCTTGCGCAGATGTCGCTGCCTTCATGCAGTTCGTTCCAACCATCCACCATTATCCAGTTCGGACGTTTGTCGAGCGCTTTGGTCCAATCTGCTTTGTAGGTGTCTCCGGCATCTCTTGCGCGAATAGGAGTCTTTCTTCCTATAACTGCAGTGTCATCGTAACCTGCCCCAACAGCAGCAATCCTGATTTTGGAGCTTTCGTCGTAACCAAACGATAATCCTGCTCCATAGTTACAGTAGCCATCGAAGACAGGTGCTTTTTCTTTATAATCCTGAGATCCGATCCACAGTATGCCTGCATTGAAGTCTTTTGCAAACCGCTCATTTACGTAGTCGATGAAGCTTGAGTCCAGTTCGCTGAACCAGTTGCATGTGTAAAGCTGTACTATGTAGCACGGTCTTCCGGTGCGTTCATCAGACATTTGAACCTGTGCCCGATACTCCTCTGGTATGCGCATGAAGAAATCACGAATCATACCGTAAAACGTTCGCTTGACTTCCTCATCCCTAAGGTCCGGTTTCTCTCCATAAGCTAGCTGCATGGCCGTAGTGTCAAAGAACATCCCAATGAGCGGGTAAGGTCTCTTTTCTGCCTGAAGCTCACGAATGGCTTCAACCATGCAGTCAAGCCCTTTAGCAGCAAAACCGGCGCGATTGACCGGGTCACCCCAGTAGACCGGCAGAATGATGTCTATCCCAGCCCGTTTGATGTCCGTCAGTTCATCTTTATGCCACTGCACCCTGTCATAAGAAAACCAGGGGCCTGCAGACCGAAGCGGCAAGTCTGTAAGGTCGATTCTGCCTTCTGCGTTTTTTATGTGGCTGTATGGAGCAGCTTTACGCGGATCGGCCTGATACCAATAGAAGTAATATGTCAGGAGCATCTTCTGGAACTGGTGTTTCGGGCGATCAGACACGTCTATCGGTAGAGTCAGGTTGAAGGACGTGTTTGCATTCCACTCTTTTGGCCGCAGTTGACCGTCTATCAATGGCATACGTGTCACGTAGCGCGCAGAAACGATCTTGTCCATCGAAAGAGTAGCTGCACCCAACGCCGGACCGGTAAATACTATGTTCACCCATTTTGACGCATCGTGGATATCTTCTTCGGTCTTGACTTCAGGGGACAGGCTGACGAACTTATCGGACTCACCGCGCATCCTGACCACGGCGTTGAAGCTCATCATCGTCCCCGGAGTAGGAGGCTTGACTCCAAGCTCGAACCACGGCAGGGCCATCTCAACAACATAACCTGAGTCAAAATCCTCCGGGTTCCCAACTGATCCATCAGGAATGGTGGAATACTTGAATGAAATAATCCGTTTGACTTCCCACTTATTTGAATCCGAGCCAACAGTAAACGCACAACCGCCGGCTGCACTTACAGCCATGTGGTAGGTCGATGCTGGTCTTCCGGGATTGTGCTTGTTGTCCGTCTCAATGAATATCTCAACGCAGTCGTCTTCCCAGGGACTCGAATGAGGCTGTGTATTGCTTCCGGTTATATCAGGATCATCTACCAGAAAGGCAGCGTAAAAATATGTGTCGTCCCAGGTAGTGTAACCGGTAACCTTAGCCTGCGAGAATACACATACAGGAACAAACAAAAGTGCAAGAAGAACCAGGAGAGTTAGCTTGCGCAGTTTCTTCACCCCACATCCTACAGAGTAATAAGGTACAGAGTTTAGTGCAGATTCAGAGAAGGAGAACAGGACGTTCGAACCGTACTTGCTGATCTGCACCAATTTTTGTTAGACGCGATTTCTTTAAGGCTATTCCCGTCCGGCTGCTTTAAGTCTGCCTTCTACACCGAGGTTTTCCACAAAGCGCTCCATACGCTCCAGTGCTATCTTGATTTGGTCTATTCCTGTTGCATAAGAGCATCGGATATAGCCTTCACCACATTCTCCAAACGCATTTCCCGGCACTACGGCAACCTTTTCCTCGAACAATAGCCGCTCTGAGAACTCCTCTGAGGTAAGCCCCGTCTTTTTGATGGATGGAAACGCATAAAACGCTCCACCAGGAATCGTGCAGTCCAGCCCGATGTTGTTCAAACCTGCTACTATGAGCCGCCTGCGGCGGTTGTATTCTTCGGCCATTTCGTCGCATTCGCGACCGCAGTTTTTTATCGCTTCGATTGCTGCCATCTGAGACATTATGGGCGCACAGAGCATAGTATACTGGTGGATTTTCATCATTGCTTCTATCACATCGGGAGTCGAAGCAGCGTAGGCAATACGCCAGCCTGTCATAGCGTAGGCTTTGGAGAACCCGTTCAGTAAAATCGTTCGCTCATAAGCGCCGTTAAGCTCTGGAACAGCAGTGTGATGCCCTTCATAGGTCAGTCTGTCGTAAATCTCGTCCGATATGATAAACAGGTCATGCTCTCGTGCTACGTCAACTATGGCCTGCAGTTCTTCCCGGCTGATAGTTGCCCCTGTAGGGTTTGAAGGATAGCTAATAAGCAGTGCTTTTGTTCTGGGAGTCACTGCAGCCGCTATTTGCTCAGGAGTTACTTTGAATCCTGATTCAGGAGTTGTGCCAAGCGGCACCGGAACACCTCCGGCAAACAGGACACATGGTTTATAGGACACATACGACGGTTCGGGGATAAGGACTTCCTCTCCAGGATTGAGTATTGCCCGCATAGCCAGGTCCAGCCCTTCGCTTACTCCTACTGTGACCAGAATCTGGTTTTCAGGATTATAATGAAGTCCCCATCTCTCGTTAAGATAGGTGGAAATATGCTTCCTAAGCTCCAGCAGGCCATAATTGGATGTATAGTTGGTATAACCTTTTTCCAGCGAATAGATACATGCCTCACGGATGCGCCAGGGAGTGACAAAATCCGGCTCTCCGACACCAAGCGATATGACATCATCCATCTGGGAAACAATATCAAAGAACTTACGGATGCCTGATGCTGGGACAGTTTTTGCTATGTGAGAGATTGGTTTCATATTTGGTTCTGGACTCCAAGTTTGATAATTACGCGGCAGGCTTGCGGCTATGGCGCAACTGACAATCTACGGTCTTCTGATGTATCCTCAAATATTTCAAAATCTTCCTTGTAACGCTTCAACACGAAATGTGTTATGGTTGCCTGGACATTGTCTATCGTAGCGAGCTTTTCAGAGACGAAGAAAGACACCTCTTTCAAAGACGTGCCCGCAACGACTACCCGCAAGTCATACTCACCGGAAACAAGGTATACGGACTGTACCTCAGGATATTTATATATCCTTTCTGCTACGTCATCGAATCCAACTCCACGGGAAGGAGTCACTTTTACATCTATGAATGCGTAGGTGCGCTCTCTTCCTGCTTTTGCCCAGTCTATTACTGTTTTATAACGCTTGATTATCCCTTTCTGCTCAAGCGCTGCTATTTGGTCTTTTACTTCCTGTTCTGTTCTACCCGTCATAACAGCAATCTGAGCAGGTGTAGTGCGCGCATCCTGTTCCAGGATTTTCAGGATATTATTGGTGAATTGTTCGATAGCTGCCATTTGAGACACTATAGCATTGAGGGTTAGTGAGGTCAATATTTTTCCTTTGCTTATTAAAGCTGGCTTATTTGCGAAAGTGCGAAAGAGGTAAAAACGAAAAGGGGAAAATTGGTTTTGCACGGGGGGATTGGCTCTCTTTCTCAGGAGGGATTTGCAATCCCCTGCACGAGCCCTATCTCTCGGGAGGAATTTGCAATCCCTCCCGGACTGATAGCTGAGGAATCTGTGATTCCGGGTGATTATCTAAATGCCAAAGAACGGGATTGCAAATCCCTTGGTTACTTTTCGGGCTAAATTGCAAATTTAGCCCGAGTGTACGCCTGAACGCTTAATCTCTTATATCTCATCACCGTAATCGGAGCTTTCTTTTTACTTTAGTTCTGGAAACCAGAGAGCTATTTCCATCTCTGCTGTTTCTGGCGCGTCTGCTCCATGGATTAGGTTCTGCTGCGTGTCTACTGTAAAGTCCCCTCTGATGGTGCCTGGGAGAGTATCGGCAGGGTTGAGAGCGCCTATCATATTGCGGACAAGTCGAACGGCATCGGGAGCTTCAAGTACCATCGGCACTACAGGGCCGGATGTGATAAATGACACAAGCCCCTCATAGAACGGTTTATCTCTGTGGATGGCATAATGCTGTTCTGCAAGCTCCAGAGAAGGAGTGAGCATCTTCATAGCTACTATATTGAACCCTCTATCCTCGAACCTGCGGATAATCTCGCCAACCAGCCGTCTTTTAACGCCATCCGGCTTTATCATAACGAATGTTCGTTCCATCATTCTCTCCAAAAAGCCTTTTCATGTATGATTGTTTAGTTATACCCGCCGCTCTGCCATCAAGTCAAGAGATAAGAAAGGCGATGAGAGCTTGAGATTAGTGATAGTCCAATACTGGGCGTCGGCGTAAAAACCACGCGACCGACGCATCCGAAGACAGTGACGAGTGATGAGTGACGAGTATGCATATTAAGCATAGCAGGACAAGTAGGACTTGGCTAAAAATAACATAGTAACGAACCAGCTTTTACTTAACAGCTACTCATACCCCATACCTCATACCTCATACCTAATTTCCTACTTGTGTATAATAGTTCGCCGGATGTTCCCTATAGCCTGGATGCAGGCCGAGAGCTTGCCTATCTTCAGTTCAAGTCCCTGGTGCTCGCATACTTCTCTGCAGCAGTAGCATCGGATGCACTTGCTTAGGTCAATGTGTGGGCGTTTATGTCCGTTGCTGATAGCCTGGACAGGACATGCCTGCTCGCATGCACCGCAGGATTTGCAGTTCGATGTTACTACCGGGAACGGGACAAGCTGACTCTTCAGCAATTGACGGATTGGCCTTGGAATATCCGTCCAAAGGCTCTTTGATCTCGGTTCGATAAACCCGCTGCATGTCACATTTTCGATTGGTTCGCCTAAAACCTCGATTTTCTTCAGGTCAGCTACACCAAGTCCCTCTGAGGATGCAATTCTGGTTGTTTCCACGATCATAGGATCGATTCCAAGCACTGCTGAAGCAACTGCATCGAGCGCAACAGGGTCAACTGATGCCAGAATCAGTCCAACCGGGCGAATTTTGCCGTCAACAGGGCCGTCGCCTTCCATCCCAACGACAGCATCCATTATAGAAAGTTGTGGAGGCAACGCACGGAGCAGGTCTACCAGCATCTGCGCGAATGTTTCTCTGTCATCGCCTGCCTGAGCGTGGAAGAATGCCTTCCGTTTACCAGGAATACAGCCAAATATGTTCTTGACCGCTCCTGTGAGGTAAGTAAGCCCATGTGTTTTGAGCTTGGGAATAGAGATTAAGACATCAGCATCTACTACTGCCCTGGCAACATCGAATTTCTTATAATACCGGCCTTCCGGGCATTCGATTTGGGTGACGGCTTCCTCGAACCTGACTATTTCCGCGCCTGTTCGCTCAGCAACGCCGTTCATCCCGGTCATCTGGAGTAGTCTTTTGTAACTCGACTCCCTCTCTCCGGCCAAAGGTGGACTGTCGCCAAGAGAAACCTTTGCCCCAGCCTGAAGGCAGAGTTCAACTACGGCTTCCACAACTGCGGGATGTGTTGTTACGGCAGCCTCTGGGAGTCTTGCAGAAAGCAGATTAGGCTTAAGGAGAATTTTTTGCCCAGGCTGTACCCATGAGCCAATACCTCCCAACAGTTCCACAGCCTGAAAAACAGCACTTCTCACATTTGCAGGCTCATAATCCGAACATCTTACAATTGCTACTTTAGATTGCATCACTCTTAAAGAGTATTAGTACTCTTAGCCTGAGTCAAGATTACATGGAGTATGATGGTCTTTATTAATTCACATCTTCCCTTCCTTCTGCCTTCCTGCTAAACTAGTCTCGTATGATGGGGAATTGATCTAAACAGGCAGGAGAGTCAATGAACGATAACGAAAAAAGCCAAATCGATCCGCTGGCAAGACGAGACAGCGTGCAAATTTTCCAGGGCACGGATGACGGCAGCCCTGCAGTAATCAGCCGGAAAATCGCCGTAACGGCTCCGGGAGAGGATTTTCAGTATATAGTCGTTGCGGTTGGAGAAGGCAGTCTGGATGTTAAGGTCGATGGCCTTCCCGATGGCCTTATTTACTCAGAGGACGGCCCGAGGTTCGACGTAAGAATCGAAGATGACAAACCGGAGCAGGCTGCGTTTACAGGCAAGATAACAGGCAGATATTCCGGTAAAAACGAGCACATCTTCACCATTACCGCTTCAAACGCCAAAGGCAGCGTTTCAGAGAAGATAACCATCCGCCCGCAGCCGCATCTTTTACCGACTCCACCTATGGGTTGGCTCAGTTGGGAGTTCCTTCTGGAGAGTGTGTCCCAGGAAAAGATGATGGAAGCTATCGATGGTATGCACAAGGCCGGTCTGGCGAAGTATGGCTACAAGTATGTTGTCATAGATGATGGCTGGCAAGGAGAGCGTGTCCCCGGACAGCCCTTACAGCCAAATGAGAAGTTCCCGGACATGAAAGCCCTGTCCGACTATGCCAGAGAGAAAGGCTTTATCCTCGGAATCTACACTACCCCGTGGATCATTAGCTATGCAGGTTATCCCGGTTCCGGCTACCATGAAGTAGTGGACGTAAAGCAGTTTTCCGAATGGGGAATCGGCTATCTGAAGCTCGATTACAGACCGTGGGATGTGAAGTATCTGTCGTTCTGGCAGGATGTGCTTCGGGAGCATGGCAAGGAAATCGCGTTTTCGTTCTCAAACAACGGTATTGTAGACGGTGGTCAGGAGTTCCTGGCAGATATTACGGACATCTGGCGTACAGGAGCGGATATTTGGGGAGAATGGAATCGGATAAAGCTGTGTATTTACGATCAGTATCTTAATGTTGAAGGCTGGAAGTATTTCCGAAAAGGCCACTGGCCGGACCCTGATATGCTGCAGATAGGCGTGCTCAGGGAAGGTAATGAGATGCCTCAAAACGAGCAGCATTTCCAGGTAAGCCTGTGGGCTATCCTGCCTGCTCCACTGCTCCTATCATGCGACCTCAACAAGCTGAACGACTTCCATATGAGTCTTCTGACCAATGAGGAAGTCATTGCGGTCAATCAGGACTCGCTTGGACTGCCTGCAAAGCCGGTGAAAGGGGATGTTAAAGTGCTTGCCAAGCCGCTTTCGGATGGATCGGTTGCCATTGGCCTCTTTAACAACACGGATGAAGATGCTGAGCTGTCTTTCTCGCTAGATGACCTGGGTCTGTCCGGCCCGAAGCCCATCAGGGACCTTTGGGCAAAGAAAGACCTTGGCGATGTATCAGCCGGATACAAAGAAACCATCGCCCCGCACTGCGCGAAGCTGTTCAAGATCGGTTAAACACTGAAATCACTAAAGAGGGCCTGGAGTTCAGGCCCTCTTTAAGACTTATGCGGGATGGTTTGATAATCTAAACCGGATTCCAAGCTGTAATCGTGGTTGAAAATCTATTCCAGCCCTGCTTTTCTTCTCATATATCTGGGTGAATGTCCTGGGCCTGTTGCGACTGTTCGGCCAACAGACAATATCCGGGCGGTAAGGCATGGGCCGCACTTTTCTGGGTCTTCCGTGATGCAGCGCTTGTTGGGATAGATTTCGTAGTCGATCCGGTAGTCAAGCGGTGTGTGGTTCGGCATCACGACATTCGCACCGGCTTGCAGCGCTTTCTCTCTGCCGAATTCATCGATTGAACCTGTTGCTGTGGTAGCCGGAATGAGCGCATCCCGAGTTACGATCCTCGCAAGCGCAACCATCTTCAACGTCATCTCAAGCGATCCCTGCGGGGCATCTTTGAAAGGCGTGTTAGGGTGGGGTATGAATGGGCCTATCCCCACCATGTCTGCCTCGAGTTCTTTGAACAGTAAAATATCGCTCGCCAAGTCATCTATCGTCTGCCCTGGGAAACCGACCATGCATCCTGCGCCAATCTGATACCCAAGCCGTTTCAACTCCCTGAGACATCCCAGCCTGTTCTCAAGCGTCGAATCGGGATGGATTTTGCTGAACAATTCCGGGTTGGATGTCTCATGCCGAAGCAGATAGCGGTCGGCTCCGGCCTCTTTCCAAAGCTTGTAATCCTTGTAAGGCCGCTCTCCCAGGCTCAGAGTAATCGCTATATCAGCCGATGACTTAATCCTGCGGATGATGTCTGCTATGGTCTCAGCTTTATAGAACAGGTCCTCTCCTGATTGCAAAACAACCGTGCCTATGCCTCGGCTTGCCAGCCGCTGTGCGGTTGCAACTATCTCATCAGGCGTCATCCGGTAACGGTGGACGGATTTATTAGACCGCCTCAGACCGCAGTATAGGCAGTCGTTTTTACAAGTGTTGGAGAACTCAACAAGCCCTCGGATATGGACTCCGGACCCGCAATACTGCTTCCGAACCTCATCAGCCGCTGCAATAAGCTGTGCGGCATCTTCTTCCTCTAGTGACAGTAGAAAGACTATCTCATCCCGGGTTAAATCTCCGGCCATTATGCACTTGTCTATTAAATCGCTCAAGCGATAATCTGCAGCCGATTGCACAGGGTTAAGCGACATATCAGCCTCGGTTATTAGATGTACACGTCACGCTTGCCGGTTTCAATCTCAGCAAGAAGCGCTTCTGTCTTTTTTCTCATATTCGGACTGAGCTTTGCCAGCCGTTCTGCCAGTATTTTCTCGCCTTCGACTCTGGTTTGGGCATCAGCGTAGTCGATTAGATACTCTTTGAACGATAAAAGCGCGTTAGGTTCGCACATTTTATGGATTTCACCGTGCTTGGCAAGCTTCATGAAGTTGCCTCCGGTCCGATGGGACCTGTAACAGGCAGTGCAGAAGCTAGGAATATAGCCTTCACGGCACATCTGGCAGGTCAGTTCCGCTAAATCCCGCGTATCTCCTATCGAGAACTGCTCGGCATCAGGTTTATGGGCTTCAGCATCCGAATATCCGCCGGGGGATGTTCTGGAACCAGCGCTTGTCTGAGACACGCCAAAAGCAAAAAGCTGGTCTCTGAATTCAGGGCGCTCTCTTGTAGAAAGAATAATGCCCGTGTAAGGCACCGCAAGCCTGAGCGTGGCCACTATCATCTTCATGTCATCATCGGTAATTTGGAACGGTGGATTCATAGCAACTGGGGCATTCAGTGCAGGTTCCAATCTTGGAACAGAGATGGTGTGCGGCCCGACGCCATACTTTCCATCCAGATACTGTGCATGCATCAGGGTAGCCATTACCTCAAACTTCCAATCAAAAAGCCCGAAGAGTGGTCCGATGCCTACATCATCGATTCCGGCCTCCATTGCGCGGCTGGGAGCCTCTATTCTCCATCCATAAAGCGCCTTAGGCCCGGACGGATGCATTCGTCTGTAAGTTTCGTTGTGATATGTTTCCTGGAAAAGCTGGTAAGTGCCAATGTTGCTTTCTTTCAACCGCCGATATTCCTCGATTGAAAGCGGCGCGCAGTTGACATTGACTCTTCGGATGGAAGCATTGCCTGAACTGGTCTGGTAAATGGTATTTACAGCTTGTACCACATAATCGATATTATTCAGTTTTGGGTGTTCTCCGGCTACAAGCAGAATTCGCTTATGCCCTTGATCGAGCAGGATTTTGATCTCTTTTTCGATCTCTTCCATGCTGAGTACACGTCGTTTTAGCTCTTTGTTGTCTTTGCGGAATCCGCAGTAAAGGCAGTTATTAACGCATGCGTTGGAAACATAAAGGGGAGCAAAGAAAACCATGCGGGTTCCATATACCCGCTCTTTTACAGCTCTTGCTGTTTCAAAGATAGCTTCTCGCACTTCGGGAGCATTGCTTTGAAGGAGTATGGCTAATTCCTCAAGTGATAGACCTGAAAAAGACTTAGCCTTTTCTACAATCTCTAAAGCTTGTTCCTTAGAAGCAGTCCGGGCTTCCTCAAGAAGCTCGAAGATTTGTGGTTCATCAATAATTCCTGTGTCTTTGACCTCTCTTTGGCTTACCATCCATCCATTCCTTCTCTCAGACCCGTAATCCAGTCTTTACCTTATTATAGCCTATCAAGCAGCCGCTATTCTTGACCTGGGTCAAGAGTTCGTGATTTTTTGTACAATCTAATTCTATCATGATCTGCCAGCAAGGTCGAGGGGGATGAGCAGAGTAATTAACAAAAATTGAAAGTAAATAGACAATAATTTGGAAGATTGGATGTTACTCGTGTAAAACCTTTTTGTACGGCAGTCTCACGAGTCGGATTGCTATAACGAATATGGTAGCACTCCACAGACCTATGTATTGAAGATTTTCGAGGATATCCTTTGGCGGCAAATAATATCGGCCAAACAACCTGTAGTAACACGCTGTCACCGCAGTTATAACAAGAACAGCAGCTATAAACTTGCCTTTAAGGTCTTTTTGTAGAATGTACGCCAGCAGCCAGTAAAACGCGATAAAGGTCGGAGCCATAAGCCGCTCGTTATTGCTTGCTACAAACGTGCTTACGAGCACCAGCAGGAACATCGCCACCAGATACTTCTTGTCTTTCAGGAACTCGATAGTGGTTCCAAAGAATATAAAAGGAATAAAACTGAATGGGACAACCGACCTTATCAAGAGGTCGAACCACGTTCCTGTTTCCTTCAGCTTGTGCCCGTGCTTGAAAAACGCTGCTACAGGCCCTTCTCCTCCTGATGGTTCTATTAAAATCCTGATTATCACCAGCAGCAGGAGTCCGGGAACCAGGGATAGGATATACCGTAAAGCCTCACGCTTGAGTATCTTCTTTTCAGTAAGATAAACAGCCGCTACCGGGACCATTATAAACGCTGTCTCCCGAGTCAGCGCTCCAAGCGACAGCATAAGCCCGAATACCAGCCAGTTCTGCCTGAACATCGCCCACATAAGCACCAGGATGTAGACCATAGACAGCACATCATTGATTTGGAAATAGTCCCAGATTGTAAACCCAAAGAAATGCCAGTTCAGCATAAAAAGAACAATTGTCAGTGTGGCTGTCTGTGGGTTGATTCTTACATAACGAAGAAATAAATAAAATCCTGCTGCCAGCACGATTGATGCTGCAATGCTCAGTATATAAAACCCAAGCATATCAGATACAGGCAGAAGTCCAGCGAGATACGGGCCGAGTATTCGGTAGGTGAACGGTTGAAGAATATCGGTCGGCAGTCCTGGTGCTGCTTCAGCCATCGCGCGGTAGTGAACCTGGTCCCAGAACCTGAAAATAGATTTCCAGTAACCAATCCGGCCGTAAAAAAAGATAAGCAGCACACAAACACCGCAAATGAATGCTATGTGCTTACTTTCGGCCCAGAAGCTGCTGGACCGGTTGTTATCAGTCCCAGTATGTGGTTTATTGCGCGGTGTAGTGCCCATCATCCCCTTATTATACTATTAACGATTGCCGTATTACCTTCCTCTAACCTGTGATGGTAAAATTAACCACTCCTGCTTATTACAAAGATACTGAATTCGCATCCAGTCCAATTACAATCATGTTGTAATGACAAATAACGTGAAGAGATTATCTGTAAATGAAGGAATTTGCCTGGTTAGTGACGTAGAAGATAGCAGGCAGATATTTGCTGCTTTGTTCCGCAACCACTACCTGAAGGAGAGATGATCAATATGACCACAGTTTATAAAATCGTGCCCGTGCTGCTTCTTCTGCTCATAGCTTGCAGCGGTATTTATGCTCAAGAGCATGAGATCTCGATTGCAGCAAGCTACGGGATATTCAAACCGATAAACTCAGAGACCAGAGACAGGTTTGATGAATCGTTCACCAGGATCGGACTGACATCATTTGACCCGGAAAAGCCAAGAGATTGGAGATTTATCCTGGAGGCAGGAAACTACAATCTCGATGACGGAACGACAGAAATCCGGCTGCTGCCGGTTACCGCTGGCTACGAGAAGGGCATAGGTGAAAATCCAGACCTGCAGCCTTATCTGGCGCTCAGGGCAGGTCCTTATTTCGGCAAGGCAGATAGCGATATCCTGGACGAAAGCCACATCGGACTGAACATAAACGCTACGTGTGGAATCGTAATCAGGCAGCGGCTTTACGCTGAAATCAGATATGACTACTTTAGCGAATTCGTAGACACCGACTTCAGCGGACTTTCTCTTTCCGTCGGATTGAAGCTGTTCGATATCCGGTTCTAGCCTGAATCAACTACGGCTTATTATTTACCGCGCCCCAGGTACCGTCTTCTGCACCATGCAAGGGCGGTGCCTGAAAGGGCTAACCCCATAGCTGCAACACTGGCAGGCTCCGGCACTGCTGGCGGTGCGTTCTTCACGCTTACGGCCCCAATCAATGCAGGAACAGCCCACAGAAGCGCTGGCGGCAGGCTCATAGGAGGCGAAGGCGCTGATTCAACTACTGGAACTATTGTTGGTGTGACTGTCGGAGCCACAGAAGTTGTTACTGATGCAACCGGAGGCGGCACAACTATTGCTTCCATCGGCGGATCAGCAGCGACTTTTACTTCAGGCTCTTCAACAATTGATGAAACCGGGCTTGTTATCTGCTTTTCTTCTATCTTGGGCAGATACTTGCTGAACGGATTCCCGCATCTCCACTCAAGAACAGGAGTTCCATCCTTGGTAGCAAACACACGAGTCCCAGCCGGAAGTAATTTCTGTTTGAGTTTGATAGTCCCGGATTTCGAAACGTAGTAAACCTGTGTTTTGAGCGGGCTTTTCAGTGTGATGAGCGTCAGGTTCTTCTCGAAGTAATCAGCTATCTGACTGGCTGACATGCCGTAATGCTTCTCATAAAGCTTGGCAACGTTCTTGTCAGCAGAAATCTGATCAACCAGAGCCTTCACGCTGTCTGTCCGGCTTGAAATAAACGATCCGGGTGCGGCTTGTGTTCTTGTCGCGGTGTTGCCTGCCACAGCCAGAACAGCTACTGCAACTACGACGAATAGAATCAAGCTTAATACACGTTTCACGTTATGCACAACCTTCCCAGGCAGAATTGTAGTCATACCTCCGGCATGGCTAATGCTCGGTTGCTACTGCCCATGATTACTCGGCAAGATTTATGCCAATTGATAGGTTTTGGAAAATTTGAGGCTAGTAAATGCAGAATTAGTAAAAATATAAAAGAAGCTGCAGTACTGCACAATCAGAACGGGTTAAATGGTGCAAGAGGCACACCCTCTGCCCGTACGAGGATCCAGTACCGCAGCTTCAACTAGCATGTCCCATGTTTTCAGGTTGGATAGCTTGTCATAATCACTTACCCGCTGTATTTGCCGTCTATGTCAGGAGGACAATCAGTTACAGCCAGATTTGAATTATTTGACCACTTCGTACCTCACCCACACAACGCTATCATCAAGTGTTTCAACTGCCAGAAGCTTAAGCTGAATGATTCCTTCCTCTGACTCCAGATCAGGTGCAGCGAAGATAGACTTAGGAGTAATTCCACCTACCAGGTAAGGGCTGAAAAGCACGCTTACCTCGCTGACCAATCCCGCACGAAGCAGCGCTCCATTCAGCCTGCCGCCGCTGTCTGCCCGCACTACCTTGACTCCGTACCTGCTGCCAAGCTCTTCCAACGCAGCTTTAAGGTCGACCTTGTCTTCTCCGGCTGTTATCCAGTCGATGTTATGCTGTTTTAAATACTCATAATACTCTGAAGGTGTTGATTTTGAACAAAGAGCAACACCGCCTCTCCAATAAGGCTGCTTTAGCCACAAATGCCAGTGGCCCCGTAGCCTTCCCTTGCTGTCTGGAACAACCAGAAGCGGTTTTGTGTTGTCAGAAGACGTCTGATCTGGTTCCGACGGCTCATTTTGAGTCTCATCTGCCTCTTCGAGCGGTACAGCGAGCAGTGTATCGGCTCCAGCAAGCGTAGCATCTTCCTGCCACATGGGAATCAGGCCGTAGAATAACTCCATATTGACCGGAAACCAGTCCAGCCGTCCGTCTACACTTGTCATGTTGTGTAAAATGACTTTTGTGAACATGTTTAGTCCTTTCATAAATAATCTGCACTAAAGAGTGTCTATTACTCTCTAATGGTTCTCCTGGCAGGTAGAAAAATCCTTCGCGGAATTGGTTGAAGTCAATAAATCAATGATTGCTGTTTATTTGGTCTATGGGAATCTTGCGGAAGATTTCTTCTGCGATCTTTACAGCCTGTTCATCATAAAGCTCTGAATTAACAGTGCCCACTCTTATCAACACAGGACCTCGTGCAATGAAGGCATAAGTAGCTGAATCGTTGCTAGACTTTATATCAAGCCTTTTGGCAATGTCTGCTTTGGCATTTGGGATGTTTCGATACTTGATATCTACATGCACTCCAGCTTGATCACATTCCTTTTCTTTATCTTTTTTGACCATTGAGATGAAGTCATGTATTGCTTTTTGATCTGGAATTATATACAGGTTGATGCTGCCGTCCCCATTGTTAGCTCTGAGGATCATCATATGTCCAGTAAACTGCTTTTGGAATACTCGGCTGCGCAGTTCATCATCCATCTCATAATAGTAGTGCTTGAGTGTCCATTCGCGAATCGGCTTATTGACCTTAATATCTGCACCACGCAAGCCTAAGTCGTTTTTGAATTCGCTCAGCATATCCGCATAATCTGTTTGTTGAGGGCCTTCCGGATGAAACAGTTCAGGGATTGTGGAAGGTGGAGAATCCAGTGCATTCCAAACTTGATCACTACCGCCACGCTCAAAATGCCAGGCAATAAACTCAATCCCTGCCAGATTAATTCCGGCCCGACCCTGGTCTATGCCAAGCATCATTCGGGCCTCTTCCAAAGCTTTAGGGCTGTTGATAAGATCAGCCACCGTAATTGCAGTGAAGTAGGCTTGTCCTTCAAGGATAGCTGAAGCGATAGTGCTACGTTCCAGCGGCATCTCTTTATCATCCGCAACATCTAATTCTCCGTATTGATCCTGCAGTGCATGTACCAGTTCATGGGCAAGAGTGAGCTTTGCTGAAATATTTACTCTGTCCGTGTTTTTTTCTGTGGCAGATACGTTTGACGGCACAAGATATATGAGCTTACGTTTCCGATCATACTTTCCCAGGCAGTTTCTGGTAAGATTATGCACCTGTTGTTCAATTAGCTGTTTCTTCTGATCAGCTTCACTGCCTGTCAGCTTTGACTCAACGGAGGTACGATCTTCAATAATATCGGAGGTTATGATGGATGCAAGTTCATCTGCTGTTACTATCCTGATGCCAGGTATCTTTTTGAGCTTCCTGCCAGTTACTTTCTCTACAAGAGGAAGAACCTCTTTAAGGTCAGCCTGTGCCTGCGTTTCGGTGTAAGTGTCATGGTTCGCATTTAGTAAAAGGTAAGCGCTGACAATCGCAACAGTTATTACAGCAGCAGTGATAACAATCCAAAGCTTTTTATTGCGTACCAATTAGATACCTCCAATATCATATGGATACTGCCTCAAGTAAATCGGGATGTATTGTTGTTTGTACTACTGCAGACGAGTAAAGTCAATAGCCAAGAGATGTGCTTTATGGAATTGAACCGTGAGATTAAAAGAAAAAGCCTGCCGGAGAAAACCTCCAACAGGCTTTTTTAGTTAGTATAACCAGAGGAACCTGTCGGCTCCCCTGGGTTATTCCTCAGACTACTGAGCCTCTTCGTCAGTCATGTAGAGGACTGCGTTTGTTCCATCTGTGGACAGCACGCCTCTTGCACCGACATTGGCATTCAGGCCAGGAAGTGTGGGAGCATAGACCTTGACTGGAGTTCCACTACCGTCATCAAGGATGAAGTAGTTGGTTCCAAGTTCGGTCACCTTGCCAAAGATCTTCACATAGAGAGCTGAGGCAAGTGATGTG
>JAKPFN010000004.1 GCA_029551395.1 Armatimonadota bacterium
CAAATCCCTTGGTTGCCAATGCCGCCGTTATAGCCGCGGTAAGTGTAGTCTTGCCGTGGTCTACGTGCCCAATCGTCCCAATGTTTACGTGCGGCTTTGTCCTCTCAAACCGCTGCTTTGCCATCTTGTTCGTTGCCTCCCAATAAACCGGTGAGCCTACAACAGCATTTCAGCCCACATCAAACTTAATAGGCGGTACCTGTAAATTCACAGCACAATTTATGATTTTGCACTACGAATCATGGAGCCCACGATGGGATTCGGACCCATGACCTCCTCTTTACCAAAGAGGTGCGCTACCCCTGCGCCACGTGGGCATTTTTTACCAACCGCCAGGTGCAAACATACGGCTTCCGGTTTTTGGTCGGCCCAAAGCCGTCCCCGGAAGCCACAACGAGAGCCATTATAACAGGATTCCGCAACCTGTGCAACTGCTTTGGATACATAACTGTGGTTGGCAAATTGAAGATAACAGCCGGAACTGCGCCTTCGGACTTCCAACCTCTACAGATTCAATTCTGCTGGTTCAACTACGTAAATTGCAGTAAAACCTTCCTCCAGACAATCATCGGTTAGTACAATGCTATCCTTTTGTCTGAAAAATTAAAAATAGGTGGTGGGGGGAGGAGGATTCGAACCTCCGAAGCGTTCCGCAACAGATTTACAGTCTGCTCCCTTTGGCCACTCGGGAATCCCCCCATGTAGGAGTTTAGAGGTCAGGCGTGGAGGCTGCAATGGCTGTAAGAGAGCCTTACACCTCTCAAACCTCCAACGTCGAACCTCTAACTTCCGGACCTGGAGCCGACGATGGGACTCGAACCCGCAACCTGAGGTTTACAAAACCCCTGCTCTGCCAATTGAGCTACGTCGGCACTTTCTCGCGGACTAAGCTCGCGCGTTGCCCACTGACAAATCCGGGGCGGGGATAAATCTCCGCCCCAGCGTCCATCGACCTATATTATATTGGCCAAAATGCATTATGTCAATAGTCCTGATGCGCCAGAATTCAAGGAAATTGCAGCAAATTATGTTCTGGGAACAGCGTTTGCAGCAGCTGACCTTTGAGTTGCTGCAGGTGTTGGCGTTTCAGGAGGCACAGACAGGTATCTATCGTAAGAAATCTGCTCCTTTGATACCTCTACTCCATTTTCCCGAACTACACGATAGACCGTAACGGCCGTTACAAGCCTGCCATCATTCTTGCGCCAGCGTTTAGGAGATGAGACTAAAAGCTTGACATCTTTTTTATCCTTGCTGGCTCCATATATCTCCACTGTTAAGCGACTTCCCTTGGTGCTGGCGCCTATATAGATCGGGGAAGACATTGTATTCTCGAATTTCAAATCCAACAGCCCATAAGCCACCGTAGCATCTCTTCCCAGCGGAACATAAGGCACCGGCATCGAGTGATTGCTGCGTTCAGTGATCTTTAGATTAGCCAAAAGAACAGCGTTGTATATGGTGCTTGATACCTGGCAGATTCCACCACCAGTTCCAGGAACCATCTTGCCATTCACGTAGATTATCGCGTCCTTATAACCGTTTTCCTTCAGCCTTGGTCCCAGAGCTTCGTTATAAGAGAAGGACTCCCCAGGTTTAAGCAATTTCCCGTTGATTTTAGCTACCGCAAGTTTTATGTTATGAGTCCTCTCCTTGCGCCAGGCAGGATACTGTGTTGAATACTTAACAAGCAAGGTATCTACCGGTTCAAGGTCCGCAACCGTTATCTCAGGCTCGTCCTGAACAATCGGAAGGCTAACCTCCAGCTCCCCGCGCTCGATAGCCGAACAGATTATATCGTATGAATTAACAGGGTCGACAGCCGTGCCAGTGACCTGAGGTGTAATCTGCCTGACACCATCCACAAAGGTCAAGGTCGCATCTTTGGCAGGTACTGCAACCGCTGCATTAATCTTTTTGATGAGCGAGTCTATCTTCTTTTCATCGAACCTGTATCTTGGAGGAAGCTCTGTCTTATCTGCAAGCCCTAAACCAATGAGCACTGTGTTCAAGAAGCCGTTCTTTCTGCCGACATCATACGCCTCTGATGTCATTTTATCTATATCTATCAGGACTCCGGTATCTCTCAGGACTCCAGTCCACTTGCGGCCTGCTACGGACACAGTAATGGTCTCTGTCAGCCGTTTCTTTGACCACTCTTTCAGCCGTTCAGCAGCCTCTTCCTGTTTCAGTCCGCCTAGAGCGACACCTGCACTGCTTACGCCGGGCGCTATTCGAGCACTTGCAAGAAAACTAAAGCATACTCCAAGCACTAAAGACACAGCCAGCAGTCCTGCAGCCAATATGAAACTCCAAAATCGACGGTTTCTAATCATCTATACCTCAGCTACTATTCTATTACATTCTACTGAAAACCGGAGCCTAAGGTTTACTAAAATTTGTAAAATTTCTGCATGTAATTATCGGTAATCAGTATCAACTTCTCTCGTAACTCTTATCTTATGCTACAATTGCGATGTTGTTTTATAGAGTTTAGGTGTTGACCAACACAATTGGAGGATCGGATGAGCCTGGAAGACTACGGATATTTCTCCGAAGATGGCAAAGAGTTTATTATTACACGGTCGGATACTCCCGCGCCGTGGGTCAACTATATATCAAACGGAAGATATACCGGACTTGTAACCAACGCAGGCGGCGGCTTCAGCTATTGGGTAGATCCGAGGGATTCGCGGATTACTCGCTGGCGATATAATTCGCTTCCCTGGGACAGACCCGGACGCTATGTCTATATCCGCGAACAAGACGGCGATTACTGGTCGCTTTCCTGGCAGCCGACACCAAAAGACCTGGACCACTATGAGTGCAGGCATGGGATGGGCTACACGTCTATCATCACGGAGCGCAAAGGGCTGCGCGGCAAAATCACTTACTTTGTGCCGATGGACGATGACCTCGAGGTCTGGCTAGTTGAACTGAACAATAAATCAGACAAAGACCGGCAGATAAGCATTTTCCCCTATGCCGAGCTTTGCCTGGGTCATGCCCTGGTCGACCTTATCAATCAGCCGAACGACCAGCACTTCAACATCGTGCATTACGATCACGATGACAAGACACTCTATGCAACCAAGAACTACTGGGTCACTCATAGAGGTGTTTCAGTCGAGCAGCCTAATAAAGGTTGGGATAAATACGTCTTTTTCACCACCAGCCTGCCGATTACCGGCTGGGATGGCTCCAAGGACGAGTTCATCGGCCGTTGGCGGAGTGAATCCAACCCGCAAGGAGTGGAACAGGACAAACTGGGCAATACGAATATCACAGCAGGAGATGCCTGCGCTGTTTTGCGCTCAGAAATCACTCTCAAAGCAGGTGAGACGATCCGGTTCGTTGTGCTGATGGGCGTTACGGATGCCGAAGACTACAAAGAGATGGCGCAAGAGGTCATCGAAAGATACATCGACCCGGAAGATGCCCGAAAAGAGCTTGTGCGGGTCTCGGATTGGTGGGATGGGTATTTATCTTCTGTCCAAGTCGATACTCCTGACCGTGAAATGAACCTCATGCTGAATGTCTGGGGCAAACGGCAGAGTTGGGTTACGTTCAATATGAACAGAAACGCCGGTTATTATCACGGAGGGCTGCTCTTTGGTGTAGGAATCAGAGATCAGTCTCAGGATTTGATGGGACCGATTCTCTCTCAACCTGATGTAGTCGCTGACCGAATCATCGAAGTCATTTCTCATCAATTCCAGGACGGCAGCACGCTTCAC
>JAKPFN010000041.1 GCA_029551395.1 Armatimonadota bacterium
GGAATTGCAAATTCCTCCCGATGTGGAGAGTCTCCCGAGGTGATGACCATACTCATCACTCATCACTCGTTACTCTGTTTTCTTGGCTAGAAGGTTTCTCCAAGGACTAGATGAGTGCGGAACTCCTCTCCCCAGGCAAAGTCGATACCTAAAGAGCCGTAATCGCTCACATAACGGACTCCTATGCCTGCTCCAACCCGTGGAGATAAGCTGTCATGCTGCCGGAAATCGGTTTCAGCATCGGGAAGAAACTGGAAATCGCTGCCCCAAGCATCCCCTACATCCACAAATGCAAGTGCAGTAACTGACCGCCCAATAGGCTGCCTGTATTCCCCTGTTACCAGGAAAACATGCTTGCCCCAGAACCTGTCTTCAAGATAGCCTCGCAAACCGCCGATTCCGCCAAGAAAATACTGCTCAAAGAAAGGCAGCTCACCCAAAGATGACCCTGTAAGTGCTCGCAGTGCAATCACTCTCGGCCTGTATTCGCGCTCCAATTCAGCAGGCTCGACCGGAGGTTCATCGAGCGCGATAAACCTGCGCCATTCCACTCCCCATTTGGCAATCCAGTTGCTGTCATCCGAGTCTACATATGCAGGTTCAAGCGCTACTCTATGAAACCTGCCTGTGGTCGGATATATAACCGAATCACGGTTGTCTTCTACCAATTCAGCAGATATGGATGTAACCCGGCCATCCACAGGAGGGATATCTGGAACCATGAAGTCAGCAGGAAAGTTCCTAACATCCACATTCTCGTACCGGAATCCTGTATCAAGCCTTCTAACATCCGAGAGCCTTCTGCTGGTCAGCAGCCGGCCGCCTTCTCTCCGCTCGAAATACCTGTCTACATCGGGTTCGTCCACTAATGACCTTGAGAACCTGTAGCGGACACGGTCGAATGCGCTGGCACTCAGAGATGTTCTTGGCGCTACAAGAGGATTATGATAGAACAACTCCCAACTCAACCGGCCTTCTATGCTTCCGATGCTGGAACTCAATCGGACCTGCTCCAAACGGCCCCGGAAGTTAGATTGAGTAAGAATTATAGACCCTACCAATTTATCCTGCGGGCTATAAGTGCCTCTGAAGGTAACATAGCCGGTCTTTTCACGTTCCTGCAGCATCCATACAATAATCACACCGCCTGGTTCTTCCGCAGCTTCCAGGTTAGCGTCAACCTGTTCAAAGACACCCAGCGCAATCAGCCTGCGGGCATCTCTGCGAAGCGCTGGAACGCTGTAAAGGTCTCCCGGACGAAGCTCCAGGAACCTTCTCAGTGTCGATTCCCTGGTCTTTCGCAGACCTTCTATCCGAACTTCCGTCACCTTTGCTTCCACTATCGGAACTGTTAAAACACCGGTCTGCTCGAAACCTTCAAGGATGTTCTCTCCGACTACTGCCAAATAACCCCGTTCCCGGTATGCCTGAGTCACAGCCTGAGAAATCCGCTGCAGGTCTCCAGCAGTAAGAAGCTCTCCTGGCTTGACCGGAACAGCCTCCTGAAGCTGCTCATCCGTAAGCGCGGTATTGCCGGTGAAGTCTATACGGTTAACGGTTCCGATAACCCTTGCAGGCCCGGTTTCGGCTTCCTGGGCTGATGTTACAGCACAAAAT
Organism: Armatimonadota bacterium; assembly: GCA_029551395.1. GTDB lineage: Bacteria > Armatimonadota > UBA5829 > UBA5829 > DTLH01 > JAKPFN01. Next base: position 1,618 of record JAKPFN010000041.1, read on the forward strand.
ACCAATACGAAAGTAATCAGGAACAGAAGTATTCTCATTATGGTCTCCATTATATGATTGCTTGCCATAGAGAAAGGACGTTGAAGATAGCTTCAGCTATCCCATTGATGACATCTTTCCCCGATTGAATATTCTCCAACCAGGTAGACATGTTAATGAGTTTATAATAATGGAAATAGGAGCATGAAGCAAACTGCCGGAGGCTGATTCCAACTTCCGGCAGTCATTCCCAAAGCTATGAAGTTATTTACAGGATGTTGGTCAATACAGATCAATCGGCGGCTGTGGTGGTGCATCGCCTGAATCCCTGCTGCCAGTATGGGTCATGCTATTGCCAAGAGGTCCGCTTGGCGGCAGGTCCAGTTCTTCATCACCTCCACTGCCGAAAGGATCAGGAGGAGCGTCATCTATGGTAACGCTCATAGTTGTTGATGCCTTCGGAAGCGTCACTGTCTGACCAGTGTTTATACTAACCTCAACTGCATGTGAAAATTGTTCAGTCACCATTTTAATAGTAACGGTGCCTGCTGGAACATCCGTCAGAACAAAATTACCGTTGGAGCCGCTTACTGTCCAGGTTATAGCAGGCTCTGGAGGCGCCGAATCACCTGCAGCACGTGAAGCCCTACTGGGATCCGGCACATAAACGATAGCCCCCGCTACCCGTGTTACTCCATCAGGAGCATATACCGTGCCAGTGATTGTAGTAGTCAGTTCAGATGGAATGGAGCTTCCTCCACTACCTCCACCACCTCCTCCGCAGCCCGGTAGGAGATAAACCGAAACCAAGCCAATGCAGACAAGTGCCAGAAGAGATATTCTGTCTTGCCGGAGCCAGTACTTGGCACACTGATCTCGCATATACCTGTTCCTCCTCTGGTCGCGCACGCGTGTATTGTCCCGGCTTTACATACACAGTCCGTGATTCTGCGACATTGATTTATTCCACGTTTTTGCACACTTCATTCTAGGGAAAAGCAAGACTTCTAAATGCGGAATGAAGGGAAAGTCGAGGTATGAGGTATGGGGTATGAGGTATGAGTAGCTGAATCTGTGATTTTGAATCATTGTATGAAGCGCCAAAGACCGGGATTATAAATCCCTCATCTACCTTTCCGGGCTAAATTGCAAATTTAGCCCGAGTGTAGAAATCCCATCTCGGGAGGAATTTGCAATTCCTCCCGGATGAGTAGCAGAGGGATCTATGATCCCGGATGATCAGCCTAAATATTAGCAATCGGGATTACAAATCCCTAATCTACTATTCCGGGCTAAATTGCAAATTTAGCCCGAGTGTAGTGATGAGTGGCAAATTGTTGTCTACTCGTAACTCTTCACTCGTCACTCGTCACTGTCTAAAATTGACACCCTTGCCTGCTTGTGGTATATTGCCAGTGCCCGTTGTTTGGCAGGTTTAGCTTACAACTTGGGTAAAATATGAAGACACCGGATTGCTCGATGGGTAAAGATATCAATCCCCTCGATTGACGAGAAGAGAGTCAGCAGCCTCGACTGGATTATCAGCAGTATGGCCTGGCTCTAGCGTTTTGTACGACTTATAACTGAGCGTTACCAGCGCCAGACTTCCAAATAATTAGGAGATGATAGCTTGAGTAGCACTTACAGCACCTATACTGCAAGCGTCGGCACTTTATTACCCCCAAGCATGGACTTATCCCCGATGCTGCTGAAATCGATCCCATCCATAGATATCGCAAACCGGGATCTAATACACAAAGAGGTGCAGGAGATGTTCGAAAAGAGTGGATCATACGATGCTGACATTCTGTTCCTGGGGGCAGGCCCTGGCGGATATGTCGGAGCCATCCGTTCAGGAAGGATGGGTGCAAAAACAGTAGTCGTGGAGAAAAGCCAGGTTGGGGGAACATGCTTGAATATCGGCTGTATTCCTACAAAAGCCCTTCTTTCTACTGTAGAAATTATTGAAAACGTCAAACGTGCAGCAGATTTCGGTATCAACGTAGAAGGTTACTCCCTGGACTTCCCGAAGATCATCGACCGCAAGGATAAAATAGTCAATCAACTTCGCAAAGGCGTGGAATTCCTGTTCAAAAAAGAAAACGTGCGGCTGTTGCGAGGTGTTGGACGGATTACAGATGCCCACACGGTTGAAGTGACTCTGGAAGACGGTTCCAAGGAATCAATAACAGCCAGAAACATCATCATAGCCACAGGCTCCGTGCCAAGCCTGCTCCCGATGCCCGGATTCGAGATCGGAGAGAAAGTCTGGACTAATGTTGAAGCGCTTTCGGCACGAGAAGTTCCAAAAAGCCTGCTTGTAATCGGCGGAGGATATGTTGGGCTTGAGTTCGGCTACACCTATGCGAAAATGGGTTCGGATGTAACAGTAGTCGAAATGCTTCCGCAAATCCTCGGAAACATGGATGTTGAGGTAGCCAAGGAACTGGACAAGAGCCTCAAGAAATCCGGCCTGAAGATTATGGTCGGAACAACCGTCATAGGTGCGGAAGACTCTCCTTCAGGCAAAAAGGTAGCAATCAGGACATCCGATGGCAAGGACCAGGTGATCGAGGCTGAAAAAGTCCTGGTTGCCGTAGGCAGGAAGCCATCTACCAGTGACATAGGGCTTGAAACAGTAGGAGTCAAGACGGAACGAGGAGCGATTATTGTCAACGACAGGATGCAGACGAATATCGGCGGCATCTACGCTATTGGCGACTGCATCGGCAATCCCATGCTTGCCCATGTAGCGTTCCATGAGGCAACGGTGGCTGTAGCCAACTGTCTTGGCGAAGATAAACGGATGGATTATAAGGCCGTGCCGGGTGTCGTCTTCACGCATCCTGAAGTGGCAACGGTCGGACTGACTGAAGAAGAAGCCAGAGAAAAATACGGCGATAACATCAGAGTAGGCAAATTCCCGTTTATTGCAAATGGAAAAGCGCTGGGAATGGGAGAGAAAGAAGGCTTTGCCAAGGTAATATCCGATGCCAAATACGGAGAAATCCTGGGAGTTCACATCATCGGCCCACACGCCACTGATATGATCTCGGAGGCCGTTCTAGCAATCCAAAGCGAAGCTACTGTGGACGATATCGAAGCCAGCATACATCCGCATCCTACCCTGAGCGAGCCAATACACGAAGCCGCGCTCGATACAGAAGGAAAAGCGCTGCATAAAGCGTAGGATCAGTGGAAAGTGGAAAGTGTAAATCACTCCCGAACGAACAGAACTTTCCACTTTCCACTTTTTGCTGCACATGGATGTGCAGCAAATTCTGGTCCGGCGCGAGACGAGCCGGACCATCGGAATTACTCGTCACTCATCACTCGTAACTCGAAACTCGTAACTTCCCTTCACTCCGAACTCCGAACTCCGCATTTCATAGCCTCTACCTGCTTTGATTGTGTCTGTGGTAGAATAACACTAAGCCAGCATGATAGATAACTTTTTATTTAAGGAGTAAATTGTGTCTGATGCTATAGGTGCAGCAAGTGCGGTACTCGAACGCCTGCTGGGTGATAGAATCGAGCAGATTGACCTGGAGTTGTTATCTCCTGAAGCTAATGGAGACAGTTATCAATTCGAAGCAAAAGGCGGACAGCTTTCCGTGTCTGGCTCATCCCCTGTTGCACTGTGCCGAGGGGTGTATGACTACCTAAAAACCTACTGCAACTCAATAGTAACCTGGAGCGGCAGCCGATTGGATATTCCATCTCGTTTTCCCGATGCACCGCTTACAAAAGGGTACACACCATACCGTCTCCGTTACTATTTCAATGTAGTTACCTACGCTTACACTCTTCCATACTGGGACTGGGAGCGTTGGGAGAAGGAAATCGACTGGATGGCGCTTCATGGGCTTAATTTCCCGCTTGCGATGGTCGGAACGGAGTCCATCTGGAAGCGCGTATGGAGCGAACTCGGTATCACGCCGGAAGAACTCGATAACTACTTCCCTGGGCCGACATATATGCCGTTTCACAGGATGGGCAACCTTATCAAGCACGATGGCCCGCCGCCTGAGAACTGGTTTGAAGGTCAGATTGAACTGCAGCACAAAATCCTCAAGCGGATGAGAGAACTTGGGATTGAACCTATAGTCCCCGGATTCGCAGGGTTCGTCCCACCGGCGTTCAAACGGATTTATCCTGATGTCCCGCTCAGGCAGGCAGGATGGGATGGAGGTATCGAAAGCCCAATGCTGCTCTCGCCGGATTCACCTTACTTCGCAATCATCGGCAAGATGTATATCGACGAGTGGAGGAATGAATTCGGGGATGCAAAGTACTTCCTGGCAGATACATTCAACGAAATGGAAGTGCCGCTTTCAGATGATCCAGATAAGGCTCGAGATGAGTTGGCTAACTACGGGCTGCAAGTATGCAAAAGCGTTACCGAGGCCGGCGGTGACTTGATCTGGACAATGCAGGGCTGGTTGTTCTACTACGGACGCCACTTCTGGACTGAAGAACGAGTCCAGACTTTCCTGTCTCGTGTGCCGAACGATAAAATGCTGATCCTGGACCTTGCCAACGAGTACCCGATGTGGAAAGGTATCACATCTCTCTGGGAGAAGTTCGATGGGTTTATGGGCAAGCAGTGGGTCTACAGCGTCATCCCGAATATGGGAGGCAAGACCTGCTTTACAGGTGTGCTGGATTTTTACGCCAACGACCCGATCAGAACGCTTCAATCTCCTGACAAGGGTAATTTGGTAGGTTACGGCACGGCTCCTGAAGGGCTTGAGAACAATGACCTGATCTATGAACTTGTTACAGATGTGGCATGGAAGCAGGAAGCTGTTGATCTTGGCCAATGGTTATCGGATTACTGCCTTTCCCGCTATGGAAGCTGTCCGGCTGATATAAAAACGGCTTATAACCTGCTAAGGGAGACCGTATGGGGCAGCTTCACGGATCATCCAAGGTTCGAGTTCCAGTTCAGACCTCCTGTTGAAGACCGCACCACTGTCAACTGCGACCGTAGAGGCATGGAAGCCGTAGAGTTGTTCCTGAACTGCGCTGGTGAGCTTGGGGATAACGAATTGTATCGGGCTGATGCATACGAGATGGCTGCGCATTACATCGGCTGTAAAACAACGGAAATGCTGAAATATGTCGCTGAACTCGATGCTGAAGGGGCAATCAAAGAACGAAACGCAGTCGTTCAAGAAGTAATCGACCTGCTCTTGAGGCTGGATAGCATCTTAGCACACCATCCAACTCACAGGCTGGATAAATGGGTAGAGTTTGCCCGGAATTGGGGCAGGAACAAAGAAGAAAAGGACTATTATGAGTCCAACTGCAGGCGGATCATCACCAGATGGGGAGGCGAGATAGACGATTACGCCGCGCGAGTCTGGAGCGGGCTGATAGCAGACTATTACGTACCCAGGTGGCGGATGTACTACCTTGAAGGCAAGTCCGTAGACGAGATTATGGCCTGGGAAATGCAGTGGATCAAGACTCCATACCAGTGGAACCCTAAGAAGGTTGAAGACCCTCTCGCAGAGGCCAAAAAACTGGTTGAGGATGCTCGAAAATGGAAGAAACCAAGGTCTACTGATCAATAACGGCCTTTTGACGAATAAGTAAGCCCTATGCCTCGGTGTTATTTGAGACATAGGGCTTCAATTTGTTCGGATACTATACTTCGAATTCCACGTCCCTATAACGTTTGTCTTCAAAGTAGAGTTCAAGAAGACATGAAGATGTAGGCTCTATGCCTTCTTCAGATGTTTATCTCATCATTTGTTTACTGCTGGCGGAGTCAGTGTGATCTTGCCGGTGTTGATTGGCCCGCTGATGCCTTGCATGCCTGGTTCCTGTTTGGGAAGTATCAGCTTCACACTGTCTGAGCATTCGAAATACTCTCCTGTTGTGGTCCTGCCTGTGACGATGACCTCCTTAGCATCAAGGCTGAGTATGAGGCTTTGTGTCTGGAACTTAAGCAGCATATCCAGGTCACCATCTGAGTCAACATCCAACAGTTGATACAGCTTCTTGCCAGTGGGAACAGGAGTTGCACCTGCACACTTTACAGTCGATGCCGCTACAGATGTTGCATCGAAATCAGCATCAGAAAGAATGGCTACAGAGATGTATCCTCTGCTCTTGAGATTGATGCAGTTAGGATACTCATCCGGCTTGAGGTCTATCTGAACCAGAGTTGGCTGATATTCGTATGCACCTATGTCTACTGCATTAAGTCTAACTCTTGGAGCACAAGCCAGGTCTAAAGACAGTCCGGGAGCATCTGCCAGTCCGGCATCTATGCAGGGAGAGTTCCAACCAAGGCGGTAGTCTCCGTTTTCAGGGTCACGGAACAAGGGGTCTAGAGAAATATTGCCATCTGTGCCGATAGGATCAAAGCCGTAGGTATCATAGTCAACATTGCCAAATAAGCAGTTATAAGCAAAATTGGAATTGAAATTGGTGGAAATAATGCCTGATGAGTTAAATGCTATGATGTTATTAACAGATCTCACACCATTTGCTCCATAAAGCATTATTCCACCTCCTCGGTCTGCATGGTTATCTACGATGGTGTTGTTTAAGATGATTGGGCCAATACCAGTATAGAGTTTTAAATATGAGACTGCACCACAATAGATACCACCGCCAATTCCTGAAGCCCCTGTTCTATTGCCAACTATGAGATTGCCAACAATAATAGGTGAAGTTGAACCACAAAATACTCCAGCTCCATACTGCCTGTAGTCTGATCCCGGCTCAGGTTCAGCAGAATTATTAGCAATTATGTTATTTGCAATTATTGGGTCTGAGAAAAGAGAGAAAATACCACCACCATAATAACCTGCCGTAAATTGTTCCTGTAAAATAAGAGGAGCGAGTCCATCTGTGATAGTGAAGCCATCGATGCGATTGACTCTGTGACCAGCTAAACAGGTTACTACACTCCCCTGACTGTCAGCATCTATAACTGTTGTGTTTTTAGCCCAGTTTCTTTCCTGCAGGTAGTTCTCAGAACCATCAAACCCTCCGTAGAGATAAATGTATGCAGGCAGTTTTACACATTCTCTGTATGTGCCGGACTTGACCCAGATTTCTGCTCCACTTGGGCTTGCCGCATCTATAGCAGCCTGTATGCTCTGTTTTGCATTCATCCAGCTTGAGCCATCATAGGAATCATCTCCATCAGGGCTTACTCTGATGATTTTGGGAGTAAATGACCACTCAGTACCATCCGACTCATCTGCTCCTATGTCAACTCCCAATCCTATTACTCTTGCTTGTCCATCCATATCCAGGACCTTTTTTTCAACCTGAGTGCTGTCGCCTGCATCTATGCACGGTGAGCCTGGTTGGATATGCACATCCCCAAATGCAGTGCTTGCCAGAAGCGGATCAATCGAGATATTTCCCCCTATACCAGTATAATTCTTGATGTATAAGTAATCTGCCTGGCTGTTGCCATAGATGCAGTTATTTCGAAGCTGTGGATTAACCTCTGAAAACCCTGATGATATACCATGTCCATTGAATGCAATGATATTGTTATAAACCGCTACATAGTCTGAGAAATACAGTCCCAAATAGGCGTTGGAGGTGATTGTGTTGTTGAGAATAAGCGCAAAAGGCTGGCATTCTATTCCGGTATAGTTCCCGCAAACTACATTATTTATGACTTTACCGCCAGCCGAGATTCCTGCTCCGGCATTGCCTTTGACTACGTTGCCTATAACAGACACAAAACCTCCCTGGGTAACAATCCCTGCACCCATATTATTAGCTACCAGATTATTAGAAATCACACCATCACCTGAGCAGTAAATGGCTCCTGCTTTTGAGAATGGGCTGATATTCCTGGTAACAACATTCCTTGCAATGGTTGGAGACCCATCGGTGACGTAGATACCACTGGACATATCAAAAGGTCTATCGGTAAAGTTATGCTCGATAACATTATCTTCAATAACAGCAGAAGAACCTGTACTCCGAATTCCGCAGTTATTATCCCGGATTATATTCCCGCGTATTGTCGGCGCACCTCTTCCAATCAAGATTCCAAAACGATATCCCCCTGCAATGACATTGTTGGATATGGTTGCTGATGATGTAGAACAATATATCATGCAAGCACATTGGTAACCGCCTGATAATGTAAAACCATCGAGTACTGCTGATGAGGTAGTGCCCGGAGCAAAAACAATCATTTCATCTATGTGAGTGTGAGATGGAATGAGTGTTGTCTTGTTAACCATCGGGTCCCTCTGGTCTCTAGATGTCTCATTGCCTTTGAATCCACCATATAACTGAACATCCTTGTTGATTACAGTGCGATAAACCTCATAATCACCAGCAGCAACCCAAATTTCGTCGCCTGTTTCAGCCAATTCCACGGCATTTCTTACATCTGGGATAGCCTGTTCCCAGCTTGAGCCGTCGTTGCCCAATTCCCCGGAAGTACTTACATAGATTACTTTTGCCTGTGCTGCAATCGATAGAGAAATCAACACTATTACGAACACAGCGATACAAGCAGCGCAATTCTTACCCATGCCAAAATCCCTCCCGTCTAATATGCTGACAACTGCTATTGGGATTGTAGCTTTTACACGGCCTGTTCGCTATTAGATACTTGACGTATTTTTAATCAGCCGAAAGTATTATGAGGGAGTAATACCACTGGTTTAGTAAGAAAGTATTATCTTACAAAAAAAGTTGGAAAAGCGGTTGGATTAAACACATTGCCGACTCAAACAAAAGAGCACAAGCGTTGGTTAATAAGGTTCAACACCTGTGCTCTTTCTATTATATCAACATCAATAAACGGCTATACCGCCGCCGCAGGCTCTTCCATCTTCTCGAAGACCAACTCGCCTGATTCATCTGCATCTATCAGGATTCTATCTCCTTCTTTGAACCGGCCTTCGATCAACGCAAGCGCCAACGGGTCTTGAACCTGCCGTTGTATCGCCCGCTTCAATGGTCTCGCGCCGTAGACCGGGTCGAAACCTTCTTCAGCAAGCTGCTCCTTAGCCTTCTCAGTAAGCTCAATCTCGATCTTCTTGTCTTCAAGCCGCTTTTTGAGATGCCTTAGCTGGATATCGACAATGCGCTTGATGTTCTCCTTTGAAAGCGAGTTAAAGACGATGATTTCATCTACTCTGTTCAGGAACTCCGGCCTGAAATGCGCCCTCAGAGCTTCAAGAACTGCAAGCCGGACTTTGTCTTCCTTGACGGTTCCACCTGATGCCGTTGCCTCTCTAATCAACTCGCTGCCGATATTTGATGTCATGATAATGACCGTATTTTTGAAATCGACAGTTCGGCCTTGTCCATCGGTCAGCCTGCCATCGTCCAGGATTTGCAGGAATGCATTGAAGACCTCAGGATGAGCTTTTTCGATCTCGTCGAACAACACTACCGAATACGGCCTGCGGCGGACTGCCTCAGTGAGCTGGCCGCCCTCTTCGTAACCGACATACCCAGGAGGCGCTCCAATCAGCCGGGCAACAGTGTGCCTTTCCTGATACTCAGACATATCGAGCCTGATCATTGCCCGTTCGTCATCAAAAAGGAACTCTGCAAGCGCTCTAGCAAGCTCCGTTTTACCAACGCCAGTCGGCCCCAGGAAGATGAAACTGCCAATCGGCCTGTTAGGGTCCTGAAGCCCTGCTCTTGCGCGTCTGACAGCATTCGCAACAGCGACAATAGCCTCATCCTGGCCGACAACCCGCTCCTTGAGCCTGGATTCCATCCGGATCAGCTTCTGAACCTCGCCTTCAAGCATCCTCGAGACGGGAATTCCAGTCCATTTGGCAACTACCTCGGCGATGTCGTCCTCATCTACCTCTTCCTTGAGCATCTTCTTGTCTTTTTGAAGCTCTGCAAGCCGCTCGTTCTCTTCAGCAAGCTGTTTTTCGAGAGACAGAAGCACGCCGTAGCGCAGTTCAGCGGCTTTTCCGAGGTCACCGGCACGTTCGGCATTCTGTTCATCGACCTTCGCCCGTTCTATCTGCTCTTTTATCTCGCGTATCCGGCTGATTGCTTCCTTCTCGTTCTGCCAGTGCGCTTTCATCTCGGATGACTTTTCTCTTAGCTCTGCAAGCTCCTGCTCAAGCTTGGCAAGCTGTTCCTGAGATGATGGATCTGTCTCCTTTTTAAGCGCTTCCCGCTCTATCTCAAGCTGGCGGATTTTTCGCTCGACTTCATCTATCTCAGTCGGCATGCTGTCTATCTCTATACGCAGTTTGGAAGCAGCCTCGTCGATAAGGTCTATCGCTTTATCAGGCAGGAAACGGTCTGCGATGTAGCGATGCGAGAGCACCGCGGCAGCCACGATGGCCGAATCTGTTATACGCACTCCATGATGGACCTCGTAACGCTCCTTAAGCCCTCTGAGGATGGCGATTGTGTCTTCGACAGACGGTTCTCCGACCAGAATCGGCTGGAACCGCCGCTCGAGCGCTGCATCCTTTTCCACATGCTTGCGGTATTCATCGAGTGTAGTTGCACCAACAGCCCTGAGTTCGCCACGAGCAAGCATCGGTTTGAGCATGTTGGATGCATCAACCGCGCCTTCGGCTGCTCCTGCGCCTACTATGGTATGAAGCTCGTCTATGAACAGGATGATCTCACCTTCAGCCTCAGAAATTTCTCTAAGAACTGCTTTCAGCCTGTCTTCGAACTCTCCCCGATACTTCGCGCCTGCGATAAGAGCACCGATGTCGAGCGCAATAACCCGTTTGTTCTTCAAGCCTTCCGGGACATCTCCCGAAATGATCCGTTGGGCAAGACCTTCGACAATTGCCGTCTTTCCAACACCCGGCTCACCAATAAGCACCGGATTGTTCTTTGTCCTGCGTGAAAGCACCTGGACTACGCGCCGGATTTCATCATCCCTACCGATAACCGGATCCAGCTTGCCTTCAGACGCAAGTTTGGTCAGGTCTCTGCCGTATCGCTCCAGCGCCTGGTATTTCTCTTCTGGATTCTGGTCTGTTACGCGCTGACCTCCTCGGACTTCAGCAAGGGCTTTGTAGATATCATCCTTTGTCACACCGTGGCTTTTCAGGATACGTCCAGCAGCGCCAGTAGTAGCTGCAATAGCAATAAGCAGGTGTTCCGTGCTGAGATATTCGTCTTTTAGCCGCTGGGCTTCTTCCCAGGCATTGTCCAGAACGGACTTCAGCCCCGGAGAGATGTAAGCGCCGCCTGTGACGGCTCCCGAAACCTGAGGCAGGCGGTTGATTTCTTCTTCAACCTGATTTGCCACAAGCTGCGGCCTGACTCCAAGCTTCTGGAGCACCGGTGCAACAACACCGCCATCCTGCCGAAGCAAGGCCAGCAAAAGGTGCTCGACTTCTATCTGCTGATGGTTCTTCTCTTCAGCCAGATGCTGGGCTTCCAGCACTGCTTCCTGTGCCTTGATTGTGAATTTGTCCAGTCTCATATGTTATCTCCTGCGCCAGGTGCAAGCGCCGCTGTTGTGCGCTGCTAACCTTTGTCAGTGCATACAATGTTATACTAAGTGTAGCATAACACTTGAGTGTATTACTGTCAAGTGCGTTTTTCCCAAATGGTTCAGACTGTAAACATGAGCGTTATTATAAAAGCCCGTTGTGGCATTTTGGAATGATGTACACAACGGGCCTATCCTGTATTGATAAGCCGGAAAAGCTCGTGTTTCACACAGCAGTATTGAATCTATCAGATAGCAGGACGGACGCGCTCTTCGATGTCCTTTGCTTTTTGTCTAACGGTTGATGCAGCCTGTTTTGAACTCTGAGCGATTTTTTGTCTGGTGTCAGCTCCAGGCTGCGGAGCAAAAATCAGCCCCAACGATGCACCAACTGCCCCTCCGATGATCAGCCCCAGCAGAAAGTTCCTATCCATATCTGTATCACTCCTGTAGAATTGTCTCTTGCACGGTTTTTATACCCTTGGGTCACCCGCTTCAAAATCCCAGCTTATCCTGAATGAGCGGTTTGCTCTCTGGGGCATGTGCTCCTATCGAAAACGCAGACTCGGCTGACAGGACTGCTGGCTCTGGACTGATATTTCCGCTCCAGACAAGTACCGCAAGCTCTTCTCCGGCTTCGATCTGATCGCCAATCTTCTTTCTGAGCAGCACTCCGGCTGTAGGGTCGATCTGGTCTTCCTTTCTGCTTCTGCCAGCGCCAAGCAAGCAGGCTGCGCGGCCTATACGCTCTGCATCCACTGCAGTGATGTAACCAGATGACTTTGCATAGACAGAAAGACTAAATTTAGCTTGAGGTAGCAAAGATGTATCATCTAACACCTTTGAATCTCCATCTTGAGCCTCGATCATCTGGCGGAATTTCAGAAGCGCTGCACCTGATGACAGGAGTTCTTCGATTTGCGTGCGAGAAATGCCGTTCTCTGGACAGGCCGCATTGCAGAGCAACGATGCAAGTTCGATGCAGAGTTCCGTTAGATCAGAAGGCCCATTACCCTTCAGTGTATCTATTGCCTCTGCTACTTCCACTGAGTTACCAACTGCCAGCCCCAGCGGTTGATCCATATCACTGATGACGGCAATCGTCCTTCGGCCTGCTGCCCTGCCGATGTCTATCATCGTGTCGGCAAGCTCACGGGCGCTTTCGATGTCCTTCATAAACGCTCCACTGCCTGATTTGACATCTAAAAGAATGGTCTTCGCACCGCTTGCTATCTTTTTGCTCATAACACTTGCAGCAATGAGAGGGATACAGTCTACTGTAGCTGTGACATCTCTTAAAGCGTAGATTTTCTTATCAGCAGGCGCGAGATTGGCTGTCTGTCCGGCAACTACGCACCCGATTCGCCTTGCCTGGTCCAGAAACTGCTCTTTTGAGAGGTTTACCGAGAACCCAGGAATAGATTCCAGCTTGTCTATAGTCCCACCGGTTATTCCAAGCCCTCTGCCTGACATTTTTGCCACCGTCAGGCTGGCGCTTGCAAGGAGAGGAACCAGAACAAGCGTAGTTTTATCCCCTATTCCTCCGGTGCTGTGCTTATCTACCGTAGTTCCACCTAGAGATGATAAGTCTATTGTCTCTCCAGAGTCCACCATAGCCTGGGTCAGCGCAGATGTTTCATCGCTGTCCAGTCCGTTGATGCAAGCGGCCATCAGCCAGGCTGACACCTGATAATCGGCAACATCACCAGCTACGTAACCGTTTACAAGTGACTTTATCTCTTCTGAAGAGTGCTTCAGCCCTTTACGTTTTGCATAGAGGATATCATGTACTGTAAATGCCATCGATAATTTCCATAAGAATCATTTTGCTGAACAAAGGATACAACCTGAACCTACTTCCAGGCAACATCCAACCTTCATCTTCGGAGATTTACAACTTCACTTTACTCTTCCACAAGCCTAAATTCCGCATTCCGCATTTGACAGGTTGACCTCTAAGTTATCATAAAGTATTATATATGAACAAGCTGAGGGTTTTTAAGTCGTTGAGATAACAGAATGATAAGCTGCACAAGCCGAAAGTCCTCTTACAGCTTGATAGTAGGAGATGCCGTTGCCAACAGAGACAGCCACATATTGCGCTAAACACCCAAAAGAAGAAACAGTCATCAGATGCGCAAGCTGCGATAAGCCTATTTGCCCCAAATGTATGGTCTCGACGCCTGTCGGGATGAAGTGCCCGGACTGCGGTTTGAGCAGAGGCGGAGTCCTTTTCACTGTCAGCCCTGCCAGGTTCGTTTTAGCTGGTATTACAGCCTTTACAGCCGGAATTATAGCAGCAGTCATCGGCGAAGCTGGTATGTTTTTCCTGATATTCGTCTCGATAGCTTACGGATACTTTGCAGGTGGTATGATACTGAAAGCATCCGGCATGAAGCGCGGGATAAAGATGGAAATCCTTGCTGGATCAGGAATGGTGATTGGTGCGCTTGCATTCAAGCTGCTGCCAGCCATTGTTTTTAGCGCAAATACCGCCCGTTTAGGTATAAGTTTGATTGCGTTTGGAGTCAGCTCACTGGCAGACCCCTGGTTATGGCTAGCCGTAGCCATCTCCACCGCCTGCGCTGTATCGAAGATAAGGTATATATAGAAACAAGAAGGCTTTTCATCTGTAAGGGGGAATTGGTATGAATAAGGCTAGCACAAAACGCAGTCGATATACTCTATTATTTACCGTAATCTACTGCGCTATGGAAGTATATGTCGTGCTATTTGCGCTCAGGATGTTTCCTTCTCACCCCACAGGATTTGCAGGTAGCCTGGCGTTATCCGGTTTACTCATCGGTACAGCTATAGAGATGCTCCTTTATCCACCTGGCTGGAGTTTTGGCCCGGTTACTGAAAGACCGTTATTGCGTTCCCGGATAAAATACAAGTCTTATGGAACCCCAATTGAACGCGGAGTGCTTTATTTTCTGGCAATAATATCCGCCTATGCAGGCAGGATGATTATCTGGTTTCTAATCCCATCGATAATCCTCTTTGCCTACATTTTGATTCGCATCATTCGGCTCACATTTATTCATCCGATAACTGAACCGGCAGATGATATATAATTGGAAAGCAAATCGACGGTAATTTCGTCCTGCGGGAACGTCAACCTTGGAAAAGATGGCAATCATTCACCATTACAAGTTGCCTCAATCAATATAACTGTTTATCTCTGCTCCTTACGTTTCTTTTAGAATCTCAAGGCTGCCGAACTCAGGTTATTCATCAGCTAGAATTAAACCTGCACCATCTAAATATCATTGAAGGTATTGGATCCCTGAAGGTCTAACTTCATGGGCAGTTCCCAGGGAGGTTTGCAATGTTGACGAAATTTACTGTTTTGCTTCTTTCCGTTACACTTATCGGATTCGCTCACGCCTATACAAGTCCTTCTTCGGACCAGGAATCAGATCTGGTGAATCTTGCGCGGCTTTCCATTACCAAAGTCTCTGCAAGCGAGGTAAACGGTTCCAGGCCACTTGATAATGTGTATTATGGCGTGCAGAACATGTTCGATGATGGCTTGAATATAATCAACGGTATCAACTATTCCTACTGGTTGGGCACTCACAGTGATTCAGGGGCATGGGTAAGGATCAGCTTTGATACACCGGTGACAGTGAATAAACTGGTTATTCAGTTCAGGAATTCGATTTACCATACATCAGGTATTGAGGAAAAGAAAGAATATGCTCTGCAGATAACTACGCAGAATGGGAAATCGAAGAAGACCGATTATTATGACTCTAAACGTGTCACTGGCTTCGTTATGACAAACAGTTTTTCTGAACCATTGCACAATGTTTGTGAGATTAAGGTGATGCTTTCGGGATTCCACAGCCCTGCGATAGAGGAAATCCTCGTCCTTGGAACACCTCCACCTGGAGTCGACACAACTCCACAAACCCCACAGGTAGTAGAAGATCCAATCAGTCAGCATCATACCATTAGCATCAGTTGCGACTTTGAGGGCGAGGACGAGGCCAGAATGCTAAAAATCGCCGAGAACACACCTCCCATGCAAGAAAAGGAAGAGCAGATGAACTGGTGGTATGACGAAATTGACAGCATCAAGCTGCCTTATGCACTGACTTCGGAAGCAGTAGATTATTATGCTGGTCAGATTATGTGTAATCGCAATCGGAATTGGGGCAAGAACGAGCAACATGATTCGCGGCTGATATACCATGCTTCAGTTAAGCGCTCAGAGGATTTATGTGCTTCTGAGCTAAAGCTAGATCAAGAAGGAGTGAATAATTATATAGTTGATTTGTTTATGGAGTTTTCCAGTTACACTGCCTCTGGAGATTATATATACTTCACCAAGTCACGGCGTGTAACACTTGATGAACGAGGAAATGTCCTTGCTATAACCGGAGATATGAAGACTGAGACATCACTTAACCAGAAATTAGGCACTTAATCTATATGAAGTCCTTCTACAATTTCAATTTCTGGTGCCATCACTATTCGTACTGGATTTGTAGCTTGTGATGTCTACTCCAATACTTGTCTGGAAAGCAAATCTACGGTAAATGCCGTGTTTACATTCTGCGGGAACTCCAGATTTCAACTAGTTTATTAATCTACAGCAATCAAGTTCCCGCAGGCGAGCAGTTGGGCGTATGGTACTGGACAAGCTGAAGGTATCCTCATCACTCATCACTAGCCACTCGAAACTCGCTCCCTAACCCTCTGCGCCGCAGCCGAAGCAGTTGGTTGATGTCGCACGGAGCTTTCCGCAGGATTTGCAGGTGAAGACCTTTTCCGTAAACCTGATCAAGTCATCTACTTTGCCAGCCCTTATCATCTCCAGGTTGTCGCGCAGGTTCACTCCATACCTTGTATATCTGTCTTCCAGTTCCGTGAACATACTGCAGGTGCGTTTTTCGTAGTTGGGGCATTCGTCACAGAATTCGATCTCGCGGTCGTGGATGCATTGGAGGATTTTGCAGTCGTATCCCCAGCACTTGCTGGTCAAAGCGCCGCATCCCTGGCAGGTGACTCTCTCAGATGTGGTGTTATGTTCTGCGGCTATCTTTTCCCGCCACTGTTGGCTGTCCCGTTCGGCTCTGTAGATGCTGCATGTTCCACAGTAAAGCCCACATCTTCCAATCAGTTCCATCTCGTTCATGTCGAACCCTCGCTTCGAAACAAATGTTGAAAGAGTTACATGAAATTTCGACGATAAGAACTAATTTTCCTCCCCGTAATATCAAAACGCTATCTGGAAAGAATAACGGCCACAACTGTCACTATACCGGCCGCGAGCGCAAGGACACCCAGCACCATATGCCCTTGCGCTGCACCTTTGAACGATTTACCGCCGTAATGTATGGCAAATCCGCAGCCAACTGCCAAGACCAGGAACAAAAGGCCGGCTATTGAAGATATAAGAGCAAGCAGTTTCACTTGATGCTAACCGGTTCTATTCCCATATTTTCTGGTTCTGGCCGTATTTGTTGCGAAGCTCTTCAGCATCAAAACCGTTTCTGTCAGGATCAGGCATCAGATTAGGCAGGTCAGGGTCTGCCCATGCGTAAATCCGTGCAAGATCGGGAGGAGCATTTCGAAGATCATCCGGGACATCCAGTTCATCCATCAAATCAGAGGTGCATCTACATTTCAGAAGGCTGTAGGCAGTGCGTACCTTGAGGAACCTGCAGAGAGTCGTTCCGGCTACTGCCATACACTTCGGGTTAGTAGGCAAAGCGCTTATTTGTATCACCGGATGCGATGCATTGATATTCAAGCCTATAGGAACCCACATTCCGATCAGGTTACCATCGCTTATGTTTCCGAAGATAACCAGTTCGTCAGGAATAGGCCATCCCCATTGGCGAAGGATGTCTGCGCGGTTCACGAGAGCGTTGGTCGACTCATTTCCAAACGGCGGCCATAACGGGTCGATTTCTATATCGCCTTTTCCCAGCAGCTTGCATCCATTGCTCACCTGATAGAGCGCACGAAGCACCGGAGGCAGCCGCCGACCCAGCATCTCCTCAGCCTGGTTAATCTGAAGGTCACTAGCCCCTTCATTCAACTCGACGAACGCATCCGATATCGCCCAGCATTCAAGCAGAGGCTCAAGGTTCGGCACCATAACCCTTGGTCGAGTAAATTCCTGCATTTCCTGACTTTCCTATTCCTTATATATAAATAGGCGATTGCCTGGATGATGTTACATACATATCTTACGAGGATAACAGGAAATGTGAAAAGCAATTGACAGTAGTTTCTTTCCCTTTCCCGATTTTACTCTTTCCTCATCAAGCTGTCCTGCAATATCTGCCTGCTTCTATGTTAAAAGATTACCTCTTTATACTTCGCCAGCTTGCGGAAGCACTCTTCGTTGGCAAAGAGCGCCGGACATCCGCCTGTGTGGAAGAAAACCGTAGTGCGGTCTTTATCCAAAACGCCTTTACCAGCCAGGTCTATAAGCCCAGCCATAGCTTTTCCTGTGTAGACCGGGTCAAGGACCATCACTTCAGTGCGTGCGGCGAGACAGATGGCCTCGTTTCCAGCCTGCGTCGGCACTCCGTAGCGCTCTCCAAGGTATTCCTTGTATATTTCGAAATCATCCGGCTCAACAGTGACCTTCTCTCCTGCAAGTTGAGCTGCTCCGTTAGCAACCTCGCTGCAGTCGATTGGAAAACCTCTGTTTGAGCTTGCTACAGTGATTCCTATCACTCTCGCACCGGGCATGAACAGCTTTACGCCAAGCATCAAACCTGCCAGTGTCCCGCCTGAGCCTACTGCTACCACTATCTGAGGGTTTTTATCATCCCCAAGCTGTTCTGCAAGCTCCTGAACAGCCGCAGTATAGCCCAAGGCTCCATGAGGAGTCGATCCGCCGAAAGGAACAACAAACGGCTTCCTTCCCTCTGCTCGCAAAGCTTCCGCACCATCTTCCATAGCTTTCTGCATCTGAGCTACAGTGGCATTGGGGAGAAATCTGATCTCGGCACCGAACAGGATGTCCAGAAGCAGATTGCCATCGAACCGGTCAAACCTCGGACCGCCTAAATACAGCACTGAATCAAGCCCCCGAAGCCTCGCAGCAGCAGCGGTAAGTCTGGCATGATTGGACTGCGGCCCTCCGACGGTCAAAATGACATCGCAGCCCTGCCTTTCAGCCTCTGCCATCAGGAATTCGAGCTTGCGGACCTTATTACCACCCAATCCCAGCCCGGTCTGGTCGTCCCGTTTGACCAAAAGCCGCTTCAGCCCTGTTTCTGCAGCCAGCCTCGGCGCTTCATCGAGCGGGGTTGGGAAATAACCAAGTCTAATTCTCGGAACATTACTTATAGGCATACTATTCTCCTTTGAATATCCAGCAAAGTGCAGCATTGCACTCAGCATGATCCCAAATCAAGTTATCATCAAGCATGACTCTTATCTTAACATATTTCAGCCGGAAAATGATTGAACTGCCGGAAGATGATTTTCGAGTGTTAGGGAGGGGATAATTGTGCACTTGATGCTTGCATGCCAGATGATATGATGCAGATAAAACCGCATTACAGCACGATCTATTGCTGTCTGCCAATCCATGGGAGATTGCGGCTTATATAAATATGGAGAACTGTCCGGATTCCCGTTGAGGGTATCGATATGAATATTGATGGATAATGATTTCTTATTTTTCCACAATACCTGCTATATCCATCTTCCACCACTTTAAAGTAGAGGAGATACGAAACTTACAACCCTCAAGCCGTTCCGGTTGATGTATCATTCCACCGCAGGTTCGGTCATGTAGAGAATAACTCCGCTGGAGTCTCTTGATATGATACCTTTGAGACTGACGAACGATCCTTGCGATACTGCTGCGGTTGAATAGACCTTGATCGCTGCTCCGCTTCCGTCTTCCAGCACAAACCAGCCTGCTCCTTTGCTGATTACCATGCCCCAGAGCTTAACAAGCAGTCCCTGAGCTATCTTTTGAGAGGCAAATCGGCCGTTCATGCCAAGCGGCTTTAACGGGTCAAGAGTCGGATCGATAACCGAAACCGATTTTACGCTCAAATACATCTCATCATGCTCCGTAAAAGCCACTGTGCCTTCGATCTCAACCGTTGAACCAACTGATGCCGACAAATCTACATCATTGAGATGCAGCCTGAGTCCGCAGGAACGGTCGGAATCCTCTACATATGCCACCTGAGACGGCATTCCATTGCCAGGAAGCGCAGTCAGATGAACACCTGAGACCACTATACTGGCTCCTGCTGGCAGCGCTTTAGCATCTGAAAGCCTGCCGATGGTCTGCGCGCCATCTGCAGCATGAACCTGAAGCTCCCAAATCCCGTATAACCCAGGATAATCCGTAAACCCGTTCATAACGATCCGCAGACCGGAAGCTTTCACCGGAGCTTCAAAACGAATCGGGGACACATATCTTTCAGCGCCAATAAAGCAGCCTGCCTTGTTCGAAGCCGTGTATACAGTAGTAACAGCAGTGCCGGGTGATCCCTGGGGATTATCCCACAAGCCGAAAGACATAGGATCACCACCGGACATTACATCAACCTGATAAGCTGCAGGTCGGCCCGTATACCAGAAGATAGTCACTCCATCTATAAACCGATCATTATTCGCACTGTCACGCAGGTCCACAATGAATACATGAGGCTGGCTTGCACCATTCATCGAACTCCATCGGGTGGCGATATTGCCATCGACTGCATTTACCGGAACATAGTTCGAGTTATCCCAACTGCTGGCCCAAACCTTGTCTGAAGTAGTTCCTGCTGCAATATTAGCCCCAGCAGGTTTCGTGAATTGAAGATCGACAACCATATTCCCTTCGTTGGTCAAAGAAACAACCACATCAGGAGTTGGTGTCCATCCTTCTTTCCAGGCAGCAACATAATAGGTGCCTGCCTCAAGCTGTACCTGGCCGAAATTCCCGCTGCTGTCCGTAACGGCGTATTTGATCGGGTCAGCGGCTGCGTTTGGAGATTCCTTTATACCAATAATTGCAGAAGCAACAGGTGCTCCGTTGGGATCGGTCACCTGACCAGATATGGAATAACCTACGCTCCAATCCTCGTATGGAAAACAGGCTGGGTCATCAGGCAATCGTGTGAAGTTAAGCGGAGTAACCTTGAGATCAGCTTTCCACCATGCAGTAGCATCTACACCGTTCTGCCGGCCCCCTCCGACATATAAAATACCGTCAGGAGAGATCGTTGCTCCGTGCCTTGTCATAACTTCCGGCAGTTCTCCCACAGTCGTGACCGTCTTGCTGGCTGGATCGAACACCTGTATCGTCTTAACATCACCGGTAGAACTGGTTCCGCCGATAATATACATCCTGTTGTTATACACAGCAACTCCAGGCTTCTCCACACCTTTGACAAGATGAGCAACCGGAGCTGGATTTCCCGATGTATCGTTCTGCCACTGCTCAGAGACAACATCGAACTCCCAAATACCGGATGCATAACTGGTCTGCTGTGTTCCGCCTGTGATATAGAGCTTGCCGTTTATCACAGCGCCGACGCCGCCGAAGATCGGTACAGGGCCGTCGGGGAGCACTGTCCAGATGTCAGTGGAAAGGTTATACCTGGCAAAAGACCTTCTGGTATTGGGACCCCACATTTCTCCGCCATAGCAGTAAACAGTGTCCTCATGAAGTGCCGCAACTCCGAAATATTGAGCCATGAAGTAGCCGGAATTGCCGGGAGACCACAGATCAACATCCACAGAGCCTACTTTTGACCAGGTGCCTCTTGGGGCAGCGTTGGGATCATAACACCAGAAGCAGCCGTCCCAGCCTTTACTGCCTGCGTGGATAAAAATCTCGTCTACTCCATCATAATCTATGTCATAAGTAAACGTCTGGCTGGTTCCGGGGAATGTTCCTTCGCCACACATCCCGCCTTCTGAGCATATTCCGTCACCATCTGTGTCCATACCAAGAGGCCCGGTGCCGTCCCCGTTGGAAGAAGACCAGGAGTTACTTGACGGGTCGTAGATGCTGAATCCAGCGTTCCGATCGGACAGATAGACCTTGCCGGCAGCGTCTTGGAGGGTAGCTGGAGCGGTTCCGCCAACGTAGTAGACCTTTCCGTTAGCCCACACTGCCTGGGTGTTGATTTTGGGCCAAACTGATGGCCTTGGCACGATACACTGAGCAGCCGAAATAGCTAGAATTGCGGTGCAGATTGTCAAAATTGCTCGAAACATGGCGGATTTTGCCTTCATTCACGTTCCTCACTTGTGGAATTACTCAAGTCCAAAGGCATCCGTGCCATGCAGCAAACAGACTCAGCAATACATGACATTAGTAACAGCAGAATAATATATTGTCAATAATTTATTTTTAACTTCTAATCATTCCAAATCCTGAAAGAAAAGTGAAGGATATGCTTGTAGTCATTTACCAAGCTCTACGCCAACCCTTATGCCGACATAGTCCGTCCAGTACGTCATGCCGAACTTGTTTCGACATCACTTCACAGTATTAATGAGTAACAGGGTATGGAGAAGTACCCTGCTAGTAGCGGTTTTACTGATGATTATGGGCAAGCTCTCGCGTTTCTGAGAATATGCATACAAAACCTAACCTACAGAACTCCGCTAAACACAGGCTAGTTCAGAAAACAACACCATGCATATTCCAAACCTAGGTTTGCTTAGTTGCACTTCCACGAGCTAGATGGTATCATAATCTAGGCCATACCGGGCAGACTGAGTTGTCCGGTAACATTTATTACCCCACTCGGGGCTTCGGGGGAGACTTGTGGCACAGGGAGATGCCATAGTTCCAGGTGACCGTACGCACCTGGGGATCACCACAGCAACCAGGCAAGTCATCGGAGCTTCCGGCGTTGACCCTGTCCAACAGGTCCGTCACGCTGGCAAGCTTATCGTCGGTGTTTGTCCCTCATCTGCAGTATCCTGCGAAGAAATTATTTATCGTAACCTCACTATCTCAATCTCTACACCACTGAAACCGGAACCTCCCAAATCCGATCTATCTACCGAAATAAACAGATATGCGCTGCATAATACCAGCAACCAGCATACTGATAAAAGAGGTATATCAAAGACGATATGCAAAACTACCTGCTAGAACGAAACGACACCGTGCTGGTAGTCGTAGACATACAGGA
The DNA here is from genome assembly GCA_029551395.1 of Armatimonadota bacterium. Classification (GTDB taxonomy): domain Bacteria; phylum Armatimonadota; class UBA5829; order UBA5829; family DTLH01; genus JAKPFN01. The sequence goes on from JAKPFN010000041.1 coordinate 24,166, forward strand.
ACCTTTTCTAAGAAACATATTTGAGCGAGATAGAGTAGTCACAAATGCTATCAAGCTGATAGAAGCAGCGAAGGTCCTTGGCGTGCCGATAGTGACAACGCTCCAATATAAGGAAAAGATGGGAGATGTCATACCGGAAGTTGCCGAAGCGCTGCCGGATGATGACGAGCGCATAGATAAAATGACCTTCAGTTGCTGCACAGAGCAGTTCAATGCAAGATTATCGCAGCTTGGCCACAACACTGTTCTCCTCTGCGGTGTGGAGACTCATGTATGCCTGAACCAGACTGCTCTTGACCTTATCCAGCTTGGTTACAAGGTACAACTTGCAGCGGATGCGGTCAGTTCTCGCAAGGAGTCCGACTATAAAATCGGTCTTGAAAAGCTTCGCGGAGCCGGAGTTGTTATTACATCAACGGAAGCCGCGATTTTTGAGCTGCTGAGAGATGCAGCAGCACCTGAATTCCGTAATATATTGCGAATTATCAAGTAGATGGAGTTATGAGATAAGGGCCTGGCTTATCAGTTGTCATAAGAAAAACCGCAGGCAGCCGGTATGCCAGCTTTTATCTCCTGATTCCACACGAAGGATTGCTACAATGTCAAACAGTAACAGCAGCACGGCGTCACAGCCAAAATACAGGGTCTTGATCAGCCAGGAATGGTGCAAGGGCTGCGGGATCTGCATCTCGTTTTGTCCAAAGAATATTCTGGCTGCAGAAGGATTGGATCAGAAGGTCAAAGTGACCGATGAGAGCCTGTGTATCAACTGCACTATGTGCGAAGTCCACTGCCCGGACTTTGCCATCCAGATAGTCCCAAGTGAGGCCAATAATGAGCGGTAATATCAAATTAATGCAGGGTAACGAAGCCTGCGCAGAAGGCGCCATAAAAGCCGGATGCAGGTTCTTCGCTGGTTATCCGATTACCCCATCGAGCGAAGTAGCCGAAATACTGGCAAGAAGATTGCCCCAGGTAGGGGGGAAATTCATCCAGATGGAGGACGAAATAGCCTCCATGGCAGCGGTGTGCGGGGCATCTCTAGCAGGTGTGAAGTCTATGACTGCTACAAGCGGTCCGGGATTCTCGCTCAAGCAGGAAAACCTCGGTTATGCATCGTTTACGGAGATACCATGCGTGGTCGTCAACGTTATGAGAGGCGGCCCAAGCACCGGTTCACCAACATCACCTGCTCAGGGAGACGTCATGCAGGCCAGATGGGGCACTCATGGCGATCATCCGATAATCGTGCTTTCCTGCTCCTCAGTAAAGGACATGTATGAGCTGACAATCAGATCATTCAATCTGTCAGAAAGATTTAGGGTGCCTGTTATCCTGCTTTCTGATGAGATTGTAGCCCACATGCGCGAGAGAGTTGATGTGGGAGCACTGGAGAGCCTGGAAATCTTCAACAGAGTAAAGCCGGCCTGCCCACCGGAGGAATATCAACCCTATGAGGCCAGCCCTGAGACAGATGTGCCTCCTATGGCTAACTTCGGAGAGGGTTACAGGTATCACATAACAGGACTTACTCATGATGAGTCCGGTTTCACAACTCAGAAACCACATAAAGTGGCCGAACTCCACGAGAGGCTTCACCGGAAGATAGAAAACCACAAAGATGAGATTATAGAGACGCGCAACTACTACCTGGATGATGCTCAGATAGCTGTTTTTGCCTATGGAAGCACTGCCAGATCTGCGCTTCGGGCTGTCCGAGAAGCGCGAAATCGGGGAATCAAGGCAGGGCTTATTCAGCCTGTTACTATCTGGCCTTTCCCTGATGATTTGGTGCATCAGGTAGCATCACAGGTAGATGCTTTTATAGTGCCGGAGATGAACCTGGGCATGATGGTCCGAGAGGTCGAACGGGCCGCGCATGGCCAGGCGGAAGTCATTGGGCAATCACTCGTAACATGGGAACTTTTCACACCTGCACAGGTGCTTTCTAAGATCGAAGAGGTGTTTAATTGGATAACGTCAGGCAGTACCTCAGACAGCAAACCTTCCCGCACATCTGGTGCGCTGGCTGCGGCAACGGAATAGTACTATACGCAATACTTTCAGCTATTGATAAGTTAGGACTGGATAAAGATAAAGTAGCTATGGTTTCGGGGATAGGCTGTTCAAGCCGCGCTCCGGGCTATGTTGACTTCAACACGCTGCATACAACGCATGGACGTGCGCTCCCGTTTGCTACAGGGATCAAGCTGGCAAAACCTGAAATGACTGTTATAGTTGTCACGGGAGACGGAGACGCAACAGCCATCGGCGGAAACCATTTGATCCATGCAGCAAGAAGAAATCTCGATCTGACGGTAGTGTTGTTCAACAACTCGACCTATGGAATGACCAGCGGGCAGTATTCTCCAACTACACCAACCGGAGCATTTGGAACTACGGCTCCATATGGCAATGCAGAGCAGCCGTTCGATATCTGCAATCTCGCAGAAGCCGCTGGGGCAACGTATGTGGCTCGCGGCACGACTTATCATGCCAAAGTGCTCCCGAACCTGATCGAAAAAGCTATTTCCAACAAGGGATTCTCTCTCGTTGAAACGATAACCCAGTGCCCGATATACTTCGGGAGGATGAACAAGATAGGTAATTCGGTCGAGATGATGAAATGGCAGAAGGAGCACGCTGTAACGAAGAAGCAGGCTGAGACAATGAGTCCCGAGGAGCTTGCGGACAAGTTCATCATCGGCGAGTTGTGCCATAAGACCAAACCTGATTACTGCGAATTATATGACAGGATCATCGAAAAGGCCCAGGCGAGTATAAAGTAAGCGGAGCGAGAGTATATGACAAACGATAGATACGAAATCCGGTTATCCGGTTCCGGCGGACAGGGATTGATCCTTGCAGGTATAATCCTTGCTGAAGCAGCCGCTATTTATGAAGGCAAAGAGGCCGTACAGACACAAAGCTACGGTCCAGAATCCAGAGGGGGGGCCAGCAAGTCCGAAGTAGTCATCTCAGGCAGCGAAATAGACTATCCAAAGGTAACATCACCTGATCTGCTGCTTGCTATGACGCAGGAATCCTGCACGAAGTACCTTGGAGACCTCAAAGAAGGCGGTATTGCGATTCTGGACAGCTTTTTTGTAGAAAAATGGCCTGATAATGCAAACGTGATCGCGCTTCCGCTCACAACGATAGCTAAAGAGGTAACGGGCAAGACGATTGTAGCAAACATAGTCGCTGTCGGCGCGATTGTAGCACTGAGCGGGATCGTCAGCAAAGAATCCATTGAAAAAGCAGTCCTTGCAAGAGTTCCCAAAGGAACCGAGGAGATGAACCTGAAGGCATTACAAGCAGGATTTGAGGCTGTCGCAAACCATTAAGACAGGCAAGCCGCAGAATGACCAGAGCTTCACAAGTAGATCGTTATTGAAGATGGCACGATTCATGGCACGATATGGCACGCAAATCAGGATAATAACCTTTTTCAGAACGCAATAAGGAGACAGGCTTGAAGATACACGAATATCAGGCAAAGCAGGTGTTGGGGAAATACGGCGTCCCGATACCTGAAGGAAAGGTCTGTGATAACCCGATTGATGCGCTTTACTTCGCGCAGTCGGTTGGAGCGCCGGTCGTGGTAAAGGCACAGGTGCATGTCGGTGGTCGAGGCAAGGCAGGCGGAGTCAAAGTCGCTAAAGACTCAGCAGAAGCCCAGGCTGTAGCCGAAAGCATCATCGGCATGAACATCAAAGGGCTTACAGTCGAGAAAGTGCTTGTCGAACGAGCGCTGGACATAGACCAGGAATACTACCTTGGCATAACAATCGACCGTAACTCTCAGAAAAACGTAGTTATGGTCAGCGCGGCAGGCGGAGTGGACATCGAAGAGGTCGCTGCAACCACACCTGAGAAGATCGCCAAGCTTCATATAGACCCGGCTATGGGATTGATGGACTTCCAGATAAGACAGGTTGCCTTCGACGCAGGACTGCCTAAGAGTATCGTCGGACAGGTAACAAAATTCCTTCGGGCGCTTTATTCGGCTTATGTGGATTCGGACGCATCGCTTGCGGAAATCAACCCTCTGGTGCTTACCAAGCAAGGAGAGCTTATCGCAGCCGATGCCAAGATCAACATAGATGACAACGCGCTCTTCCGCCATCCTGAGTTCAACGAGTATAAGGAAGAGAGTGAGGAAGACCCTATAGAGGCCGAAGCTCATCGCCGGGGAATACAGTATGTCCGGTTGGATGGGCATATCGGAGTAATTGGAAACGGCGCAGGGCTTGTCATGGCGACGCTCGATGAAGTAAAACGTGCCGGAGGGAAGGCTGCGAACTTCCTTGATATCGGCGGCGGCGCTCAGGCTGAGATGGTCCGAAGCGCACTCGAGATCGTCCTGATGGA
>JAKPFN010000068.1 GCA_029551395.1 Armatimonadota bacterium
TCCCGAACATATTGCTGAAGAATCTGTGATTCCAGTTTATGGTCTGAAATATCAATGACCGGGATTGCAAATCCCTCAGCTATTCTTCCGGGCTAAATTGCAAATTTAGCCCGAGGGTAGGCAAATTTAGCCCGAGGGTAGCCAATCAATTTTCAGGATTTTCTCCAGTTTCTTGAACTCAGGGTCGCCAGTAACAATTGGACAATCCAAGTGCAACGCAACCGCAGCTCCAAAGCAATCTGCAAGTGAAACTGCATACTCGGCTTTAAGCTTAATAACTTGCTCTATATATTCGTCGGCTGATACAACAGTAACTGGTAAAGCATCAATGGCAGCAATTACTTGAGGTGAGTATTTACCTTTACGGACAAGCATGTACTTCACTTCGGCCATGTTGATGATCGATATGAATAACTCAATGCCACCACTGTTAGCATTTTGGATTAAATTTTTGATGCGCTCCCACCCATTTTGCTTATGAAAGAAGGCTAGTAGTGCAAAAGAATCAAGGACATATTTACTCATGTTCTATATCTCTTCGCCTATCACGTATAAGCTCATTGGCCATTGATGGTTCATTTTCGAAGATTCCGCATAGAAACTCTACTGGATCGGGCGGAATAGGAGTTAAAATAATAGCTCCATCCGATTCAGTGATCGAGAGTTTTTGTCCAGGTTTGATATGCAATTTGTTACGGATAGCCTTCGGTATTGCTATTTGAAACTTTGATGATGTGCGGACTACAGGCATAGTTTTACCCTTTTAGTATCGATAGAATATAGTTTTACATATATAGTATTATACCACATTAAGTAAAACCACAGATCTAACTCTTAACGATTCAAACTTTGTTTCGCAGTCTTTTAAACAGCCTCTCAGCGTTTGCATCGGTGATTTTGGCTATTGTCTCGGCGTCGGTTTTTCTTACTTCGGCTATCTTTTCAGCTACAAACCTTACGAATGACGGTTCATTTGGCTTGCGGCCTCTGAAAGGTTCTGGTGTAAGATACGGCGCATCGGTTTCTATTAAAAGCCGGTCTTCGGGCACTTTTCGGACTACTTCCCGCAGGGCATCAGACTTATTGAACGTCACCGGACCTGCAATGCCTATGTAAAACCCCAGTTCCACAGCCTGCAGCGCGTAGTCGGCATCCTCTGAAAAGCAGTGCATAACTCCTCCTGCAGCAGGTGGGCCTTCATCAAGGATGATCCGCATGATATCAGCCCCTGCATCGCGGTCATGGATGATAACCGGCAGGTCCAGTTCTTTCGCTATGGCAAGCTGTTTCCGAAATGCTGATTCCTGGACCGGTCTGGGAGATAAATCCCTGTAAAAATCCAGCCCTATCTCTCCCAACGCGACTACTTTAGGCTTGCCAGCCAGGTCTTTGATTTCTGCCATAGAGTCTGCATCTAAAGACTTGGCATCGTGAGGATGAACTCCAACGGATGCCCAGATATTCCTATACCTAGATGCTATTTCTACTGCCCTGCGGCTTGAATCTATATCCCATCCGACACAGAGCATTCGAGCAACGCCTTCAGCCTCTGCCCGAGCGATTACCCCATCAATGTCTTGTATAAGAGACTGATCGTTTAAATGTACGTGAGTGTCAAAAAGCCCCTGCATACTATAGCTCCGTCAGATGTTCTGTCAGAAAATCCTCTATCAGCCCGTTTACTGCATCATGACGGGTATAGAAGCAGTAATGATTGCCGTCTTCCAAAACTTCAAGTTCAGATTTTGGTATTCCCTCATAAAGAGCCTGCGCGCCAGTTAAAAACAGTTCCTGGTCTTGAGCGCCTGTGATGATGAGAGTCGGCGCTTCGATATCCGAAAGCCAGGGGCTGGAATCAAATGACTGCACCAGGCCAATACGAGCATCGAGAGTAGTCCTGGACATTTGTGCGCTGTGTGCCGCAAGCCAATCAAGTCCCTCTGCATTCTCAGGTATTGTCCGAGGTTTTGTATGAAACAGCCGCTTCAGCATTGTTTGAAAAGTCGTTTCCAATTGAATCTCCCCAGGACTCATCCATTCGATAATCTGCTCCCGTGTTGCGCCGTTCATCGTGGGAAACGCGGAGATTAGTATCAGTGCGTCAACCTGATCATGGTGAGTTATTGCAATGTTTTGCGCAATCATTCCGCCAAAACAATGGCCGACGATAACAGCAGGCTCGAGTTTAAGCGCAGCAATGAGGCGAGCAAGGTCGTTTGTAAGGAGATCGAGAGTGTACGCAGCCGTACTGTGGGCCGGCCGGAGGTCATAACTGATAACTCGGTATTTTTCCCGGAGTCCAATAAACTGGTACGTGAACCATTCTTTGGTTCCAACCAACCCCGGGATAAATACGATCGGAAGTCCGGTTCCCACGTCTTCGTAGGCCACCCTCATGCCGTTTATGTCAATGAAAGGCAATGGCTCTACCTCGCAAGCTGGGGGATTTTTATGACGACTTGAACCGGCCTTATTTTACTTCTTGTAGAGGTTGAATGTCAAGTTTATGATGACAGGCGCACGTTCAGATGTACAGCAATTCAACTGATGGAAGGAAGAGACGAGGAAAATTCGAAATTTGAGAAAGTGGGAAAGGGGAGAGTATTGAGATTTAACCAGTCTTGTTACTCTCCAGCTTTACTCTTCCTTATGGTTCAAAACAGCACAGCGATGTATCAACCGGCAGGCGAACGGAGACATCAGCGCGTGTGATTGCTTCGATGTCAGGTGATCGGCGGCGAGCCAGCTCCAGTATCGATTTTCGCGGCGTGCCGAGGTGGATTATCCGGCCTGGAAGTGGTTTGCCTTCAATTATTCTACCAATCGTCTTGTCTATAAGCGGTGCGATTACATCAACATAATCTGCTGTGGTCCACATGTCTGCTACAGCCTTGGGATGCTCCCAGGGAGAGCGTTTGAAGCTGGTGCGGATGATGTAATAGTCAGGATAAGCCTGAGTGTAGACTTCACCGATGAGTTTGGTAGTGGCATACCAGTTGATAGGATGGGGGATATCATCAGGTTTGTAACCCGGGCCGCCCGGTTCCTGATCACCATCGAAAACATAATCGGTGCTCATGTAGATAAATACAGCGCCTACCGCTTTTGCAGCTTCGACCATGTTGTGTGTTCCGATGGCGTTTACTTCGTAACATCTTTTCCAATCGGTCTCAGCGGCGGTGACGTTTGTGTAGGCTGCACAGTGGTAGATTGCGCTTGGATTGGCAGACTTGACTACCTCGATGACCTTCGGCAGGTCTGTAATATCCATTTCATGTTCTTCAGGTGCTATGTAGTCGCGGAGCTTTCGAAGCTCAGTCCCAAGCAGTCCGTGTCCGCCTGTTAAAAATATCAATGCTCTACCTCTTCTGGATGGTGTCGTTTATGTTGTAACATACCCAGCTTTTTCAGTCAACAAATTGTATTAATTGTATTTTGTCGACAATTGACATGCGGTACTGCTGGTGATATACTGCAAAAGAAGCAAATACACCATTCAGGCGGTATTGAATGAGCACTGACCTCTATGAATACGATCTCATCAGCCTTGGAGAACCGCTTCTAAGGCTTTCACCGCCAGGTTTTACCCAACTCAGGCGGGCATCTTCTCTGAACATACATGTGGTGGGATCTCAGCTCAATGTAGCTGCAAATCTTGCCAGACTCGGCAGGCGTACTGCGTTTTTGACAAAGCTGCCGTCCAATCCGCTCGGTTTACTTGCAGTAGATGCTATAAAAAGCTATGGTGTCGATACTTCTCACGTGATAATGTCAGCAGAAGGGAAGATGGGTGTTACGTATGTGGAGTTCAGCGCTGCTCCCCGTTCTGCTTTGGCTGTTTATGACAGACAGGGCAGCGCTGCAAGCGCGATAAGCCCGGAGGATTTTGACTGGAACAGGCTGCTTTCCGACACCAGGATGGCTTTTACGGACGGGATATTTCCCGGACTGAGCAATACCTGCAGGCTTGCAGCTAGAGAGTTTCTAAGCGCGGCAAAGAAACAAGGCTGCATGACTTGTTTTGATGTCAACTACCGCGCTCATCTCTGGAATGAAGACAGTGCAAGAGAAGCATGGGAAGAACTGCTGGAAAGCGTAGACATTCTAGTGACGGGGAGGGATGTCTCTGAGCGGGTATTCGGCTTCAGCGGATCTGATGAGGACCTTATGCGGGCTTATTCTGAGCGGTTTGGTTGTAGAGTCGTGTGCCTTACTTCAAGAGAGGTCAATGGGCTTCAACAGGGCGCATGGAGCAGCAGAGCTTACTGTGAAGGCTCTGTTTTCGATGGTGGAAGGATAGAGTTCAGTATTGTAGACAGATACGGAACCGGCGATGCCTGGTTTGCCGGGTTCCTGCACGCATATTTATCCGGTGATATCGGTTATGCTCTTAGATATGGTAATGCAGTGTGCGCGCTTGCTCATACCATAGAGGGAGATATCGCTCACTTGAGAGATGATGACGTCACTGCTGTAATGTCAGGCGATTTAGACCTTAGAGTAAAGCGCTGAAGGAGTATATATGTCATGTCCAGAGATGATTTGACGATAAAAGAAGCTGTCATCCACCAAACCAAGGCAACGGGTGTGCTTCCTTGCATCAAGCTAAAGGAAAAACAGGACTGCCTGGCGATTGCCAAGGCTATGTATGATGGCGGAGCGCGGGTAATTGAGATAACCATGACCACTCCCGGAGCGCTTGAGGCAATAGAAGCGGTATCGAGTGAGTTTAGAGGCAGGATGTGGGTAGCAGCCGGAACAGTGCTAGATGCGCAGACTGCTCGTGAGGTCATACTGCACGGCGGGAGCCTGATAGTCAATCCGGCAGTGATACCGGAAGTAATCCAAATGGCTAACAGGTACTCTATCCCGGTGTATTCAGGTGCGTTTACAGCCACTGAGGTTCTTACTGCGATGGAAGCAGGGGCATCTATGGTCAAGATTTTCCCCGCACAGCTCGGCGGGCCGAAGTATATGACTAATCTGAAGATGGTCTTCCCTCAGGTAAACCTGATTCCGTCTGGTGGAATAAGCCTGGAGAATGCTGCTGAATATATCAGGTGCGGAGCTTGCGCGGTTTCTGGCGCTCGAACATTTATGGACACAGAGAAAGTGCGGGAAGAAGGTATTCAGTGGATAACCGGGCAGGTATCCCGGTTCATTCAGGCTGTGCTAGAGGCCAAACAATCATTACCAGAACTACCATAATGCAAATGAAAGGCTGTTATGTCTATCAAATATGTCTATCAAAGTAGTAATAACTAATCTGGACTACGGGCAGAATTATGATGAGTATATCCATCAGATGGCTTCGTCAGGTATCGAGGCAGTGTGGGTATCTCCTTCCAATTACTCGTCACAAGAGACTGTCAGGGTTGCTAAAGGGTTCGATGCCGTAATAGCAGGTGGTGAGCAATATGACCGACCGGCTCTGGAACAATTAAGAGACAGGCTGAAAATCATCGCGCGGCATGGCACGGGTATCGATAACATCGATATTAAAGCAGCAACCGAACTGGGTATTGCAGTTACAAACGCTGCCGGAAGAAATGCACGTCCGGTAGCTGAACATGCTGTAGGGATGATGCTGGCTTTGACCCGAAAAATATGTCAATACAATGCCCAGATGCACCGAGGTGTCTGGTCTCCAGCCGTATCAAAGGAATTATACGGCAAGACTGTCGGCATCGTCGGTTTTGGGGCGATTGGCAGATGGCTTGCATCACTTCTGAAAGGGTTTTCCTGCAGAATCCTTGTTTATGACAAGGTTCCCTGTGTTGAGGCTGCAAAATCTGCAGATGCCGAGTACGTCAGTTTAGATTATCTGCTGGCGCATTCTGATTTTGTGAGCCTGCACCTTCCCTTGACACAAGAGACTAGAGGCAGCATCGGAAACGAGTTCTTCCGTAAGATGAAACCGACTGCAATCTTCGTCAATACTTCAAGAGGTAAGATTGTTCGTGAAAACGAGCTTGTTGAAGCGCTGCAGGCAGGCATAATAGCTGGAGCCTGTCTTGATGTATTTGCCAATCCGCCGATAAATGAAAGCCATCCATTGTGCGGTATGCAGAACGTCGTAATGTCTCCGCATACTTCGGCGGTGACAGAAGAATCTATGGATGATACCTTTCAATGCGTCTTGAATGACATAATCGACTTTTTTGCAGGATTGGAACCTGCGAATCTTCTTAATCCCGATTATAGAGCCAATCTGACTGGAGCAGCATCTTATGAGTGAAACTGCCTTGAATATTACCGGTTTGACATATCGTTCGCTTGGCGATAGAGCGGCAGACTATATCAGAGACCTGATAATCAGGCATCAGCTTGCTCCCGGAACACGGCTGCCTGAGGAGACTTTTGCAAGCAGCCTGGGAGTCAGCAGAGCGTGCGTAAGAGAGGCGTTTATGCGTCTTGAATCGGAAGGTCTGCTGCGCAGGGTCCGTAACAGGTACACTGAAGTTGCAGTGTTTACCCAAAAGGATGTAAAGGAAATCCTGGCGCTCAGATGTGCTATCGAGGTACTCTCTGCGAAGACCTGCATCGAGAATGGGAGAATACCTGTAGAGGAGCTTCGGAAACAGGTTGATGTTATCGCTGCCAGAAGTGAAGATGCTAAACCTGATACTATGGCGATTATGGAATCTGACCTGGACTTCCATGAGATTATCATCCGTGCATCAGGCAACAGCCGAGTTCTGGATGTGTGGAACAGGCTCAAAAGCCAAATGAAGGTGCTTCTGTTTACTGCATTGATAAATAAGAGTAACGTGATGAAGCTAAGAGGCGCGGATGTTCATCGTCCGATAATAGATGCATTCATTGAAAGAGACCAGGATAAGGTGGCAGTGTTGATTGAGGAGCATATATCAAGGTCATCTATGGTTTCTATAGAAGGATAAGAGAAGTTCGGCAGATGGATGAGCTATATGATATATCGAACGTGAAAAGCGACTTTCCAAAGCACGGCGGCGTGATTGTCTACTGGCTTGGAGGCGCTGGCTTTGTGTTCAAGTTTGCGGCGGGTGAAACCATCTGCATCGACCCATATCTGAGCGATGTCGTGGAAAGGCTGTTTGGGTTTCGCCGGCTCAGCCTGCCGCCTGTTTCTGCTGAAAACCTGCATTTCGACTGCCTTCTGATAACCCATGACCATGCGGACCATCTGGATATCGACAGCTTCGATGGATTGATGGAAGCAAATCCGAGGTGCCGCGTTATCGCGCCGGACTGCTGTGCGGATTTCCTCAAAAGCAAGCAGAAACCGTTCGATTTAGCATCTGTTGGTGCGGAATTTTCAGTTGGCAGTGTTGATATACAGGTTGCGCCTGCTGACCATGGCGATTTATGCCCTTCAGCAGTCGGCTACTTCCTCACATTCAATGGCCACAGGCTCTATTTCACAGGTGATACGGCGTTTAGCGGTAGTATAGTGCTGCGTGCTGTGGAGTTTGCGCCGGAGATAGTGATTCCATGCATTAACGGCGCGTTTGGCAACATGGATTCAGAAGATGCTGCCAATCTGGTCTTCCAGTGCCGCGCGAAAACGGCTATTCCGTCGCATTTCTGGCTGTTTGCAGAGCATGGAGGGTCTCCGGCTGAGTTTCAAGCCAGGGCAGCAGCTAAATCGCCAGAGACAGAGGTTATGCTTCTAACTCCCGGAAGGGGCTGCGAGATTTAACCGCGTATATAAAGAAGGCGAGGTCAAAGCGATCTCGCCTTCTTATCATCTAGTGCATTTCGACTTCGCAGGTACCGATTCCGTGACGGTAGAAATTGAACTGTACGTTCGGATGAAGCGCCAAAAGCGACATCGGAACGGCGGCGTCAGGTATCTTTTTGGCTATCATCAGTGTGGTCAGCCTTTGACCGAACGGATTATCATGGTTTCCAGCCTGCCAGATTGATACTTTTTCTGCCTTCCAGGTTTCTACCGGGCCAACGGTTACTGCCTGAGTCGGAACCATGTCCAGCCTGCCTCCGCCGGACGTGCGCGCGTTTTGGATGATGGTCAGAGGATGAAGGTCTACTACTCTGGTGCCGAGTTTTAAGTATTCTTCAGGACTTGGAGGCACATCTTTGTATTGACCATCGCGCCGGGGTGGGTCATTGAATGCCCAGTGTTTCACTTCTCCCTGTCCGCCCTGTATCACAGCGCAGCGGATACCATCCCAGCTTTTGATATACTCGGATGTGTCGGCTTTTGGGAAATGCAGGTTGTTTTTCGGCATAGCAAGGTCTGGATGGATACGGTCAAAACAGAGCGCTTTATCGGTTTTTGCGAATGAGAGCGGATGGTCTTCGGGAACCTCGCGGCCATCCATATACCATTCGTCCATACCCCAAAAATGAGCATTTTTTAAGGACAGACCCATCGCATTTACCAGTTGAGCCACGATGGGAAGCTGCTCTGTTGGTCCGATAGGGCCGCAAATGCCTACCGGATTGTCAGGAGTGGACTGTTTCCAGGCAGAGATATATTCCAGCGCTTCTGCGATGTAAAACTCCTGCAGGGAGTCGTAAATCACTACCTTGAAACCTTCCCGAGATAGCCCCAGCATATCTTCCGGGGTGAGTTTAGCCGCGTCAGTGAGGATTTCCTCGTCAAGGGTTGTGTAGTCCCACCAGTCAGGTGCGATTTTACTTATTGGCCTGGCCATTTACCTGCCTCCTTTTTTAATTGGGAACACGTAGTTTGATAAAATATTTCTAAGAGGGTCGAAGTCTTCAGGGCTGAAGCCCATGTGAGAATGTCTGCGCCATCCTTCTCCAAATCTCACCAGTCCAGACAGCCGGCCTACCTTTTCAGTCATATCTTCCATCATGTGAATGTAGTTATCGACTCCCTGGCTTTCATCAAGCCATTGTTTCTGACTTCTGTGGCATGAAAGCATCTTCCGCTTTTTGTACATCACACTAGAAATATCGATTATGTAATCGGGAAGTATCGGGTTCCTGAGTTGGTCGATGAGTCCCATTGGCAGCGCATGGTAGAGGCACATTTCACTTTCTACCGGTGGTGTTGAAGGGTCAGTCGGGTAGTTTTTCATATTTCTGCAAAATGCCGCAGTCACGCCAAGCCGGGAAGTGTTCATGTGGTCTTCCATGTAGTCCTGCGGTGAAGGCAGAAGCAGAATCTGCGGGTTGACTTTGCGAATTATGGCGGAAAGCTTTGCAAGCAGCGGTTTTTCATAGAAGATATCGATATCATCAACAAGCGGAGGGTAGAATTTTGCTCCTATCAGTGCAGCAGCTTCTCTGGCTTCTTCAGTCCGAATAGCTGCTATCTCCGGCCCGGAAAGAGTAACGGACCCGCAGCAACCGTTTGCAACATTGAGGTAATGAAGCTCATAACCAGCTTCTCTCAGAAGAATCATTGTTCCAGACATCATGAACTCGATGTCGTCTGGGTGAGCGGCGACAGCCATTGCAACTTTATGCTGTGGTTTAGCAGGCATTTACTTACTCCATATGATTTAATGATTATTTGTATGAGTAGCAAGTCTATTTATACATCTCTACATTGATTAGAAAATTAATTAATATTAATCTTCGACTTGCTGCCGACAAGTTCCTGCTGTATTCATCGAATCAAGATTTTTAACGGATTGTTGTATCTTAACTGCGTCTATGAAACAATCTGAGAATAGAAGTTCAGCAAACAATATAATTTCCGATTAGTTTAAGGCAATTTCCAAGCTCATTCTATTGACATGCTTGTCAGGAAGGCATACAATGCAACCGGTTGCCTAAAATAATCTGCGCTTAAAATAGATTGAAGGCAGCTCTGCTAGACACCGAAGTCACAGCACAATCCGGCCGGCGTCGGCTGAGTAACTTACTATAAGAACGGAGAATTATCTGATGAGACGATGGTTTTACCTGCTGATTATTGGACTCTTGTTGATGCAAGTGTCTGCTATGGCTGAACCGGTTGATACTACAGTGGCTATTAAGGTCCTAAAGACCCCTATCCATTCCGGCAGAATCAGCCCGATGCTATATGGCGGGTTCATAGAACTTCTGGATGATCTGGTTCCCGGTATGTGGGCAGAATTATTGAATGACAGAGGTTTCGAAGGTGCCGGTGAGCCGGTAGGATGGTGTTATTACACCGGTGAACCAACATTTTGTGACCGCAAATGGGAAGAGAATGGCACCTGGATACTTGATAACCAGAATCCGTTTAATGGAGATGTGTCAGTAAGACTTGATTCAACTTCATCCAAACCTGCATCACTTGTTCAGTCTGGACTAGGTGTCCGAAAGGGTATGACCTATAACTTTTCCGGGCATTTCCGCACAGACAACCCTTCGCTCAAGGCATCTGTTATTGTTAAATATCTCCGCCCTGATGGTAAATGGATGACACTTGGCAAGGCCGACCTTACCGGTATCGGTTCTGAATGGAAGACCATAAAAGCGAAGTTTTCCTCATCGGGCACTACCGATAAAGCGGTTTTTGAACTCAGAGTTACCGGTAAAGGGCAGCTTTGGGCTGATAAACTCTCATTGATGCCATCTGATAACATCAACGGCTGGCGTAAGGATGTAGTAGAAGTCATTAAAGCGCAGAAACCATCGATAATCAGGTGGGGCGGCTGTTTCATCGATCCGGGAGATTATAAATGGAAAAACGGCATAGGTGACAGGGACAACCGTAATGACTTCCCTAACAGGTTCTGGGGCAGGAATGATCCTAACGATGTAGGAACTGATGAGTTCATCCAATTCTGTAAAGCTGTTGGAGCAGAACCACTCATTTGCATCTGCCTTTCGGATGGAGCCGAGAGCGCTCGTGACCTTGTAGAATACTGTAACGGCGATGTAAGCACTCCCTGGGGAAAGAAAAGAACGGAAAATGGTCATGCTGAACCTTACAATGTAAAGTATTGGCAGTTGGGCAATGAGTTAGGTGGAGAAGCATATTCCACTACCTGCGTAGATTTCTGCAAAGCCATTAAATCGGTTGATCCGAATACTTACATTATGTCGTCTTTCCCATCCAAGGAATTGTTCGAGAAGGTTGGACAGTATATAAGCTACACATGTCCTCATCATTATTCTCCTGATGTAGAAGGCGGCCAGGCGAATATAGTCGCTATCGGCAAATCTCTCAAAGAAGCCGGTTATGATGGGAAAATCAAACTCGGAATAACAGAGTGGAACTGGTCTGCTGCTCACTGGGGACTTAACAGAGGCAACCTGGGAACGCTTGCCTGCAATCTTTATACCGGACGCTACTTGAATATGCTCCAGCGGAACTCGGATTTGGTTGATATTGCTTGCCGTTCCAATATGACCAACAGCTACTTCAGCGGGATGATCGAGACCAATATGCTCGGTGTCCTTAAAAGAGCGCCTTACCACGTTATGAAGCTCTATGGCGATCACAGCAAACCTATTCCTATGAAGGTCGAAGGCGCACATGAAAAGCTCGATATATCAGCGTGTATGTCTGATGATGGCAGTGAGCTTTGCCTGTTCGTGGTCAATACTCACGAAGAGCCGATAAAACTATCGCTTGACCTGAGTGAGTTTGGACTTGGATTCAAGCCGGTTGGTGGTGAAGTAGTCAAAGACACGCTTGACAGGCGGCAGCTAGACTTGATGAACCACTGGAAGACTCCAGACAGGATTAGTGCAGTTGCGCTTACAGCAGATGGAAATATCGTTACCATACCGGGATACTCGGTGGCGGCTATCGAATGTGCTTCTGATTAATGGATTTGACAATGCGCTCTTACAGACTATTACTGGTTGCTGCTGTATTTCTATTATCAGGCGCTGCATGTTATGCGGATGAAAAACCTGTTTCTGTAGTGAAGGTATCTTCAGAACCAATACACTCAGGCAGGATTACCAACATGGTCTACGGCGGATTTATCGAGCTTCTGGACGATTTGGTACCTGGCATGTGGGCAGAGATGCTGAATGACAGGGGCTTCGAAGGTGTAAAGCCTACAAATTGGTTTTACTACACCGGAGAGCCTAACACATGCGACCGGGAATGGGAGATGTCCGACTGCTGCAGTTATGATACGGCTGAACCGTTCAATGGTAAGCAATCAGTAAGGATTACGCTGAATAAGCCGACGTCAGACATCCTCTGCCAGCAGGGATTGTTTGTGAAATCTGGTTGTGAATACCAGTTCAGTGGTTATTTTAAGGCTGATAGTCCCGGACTTCGAGCTGAAGTAGTATTGAAGTCGCTTTTACCTGATGGGTCATGGATGGTGTTAGGTTCAGCCTCACTTCCGAAGTTACCTGACAAATGGGGTAAGGCCGGATGCAAGATTAAATCTCGCGGGACTACAGACAGGGCAGTTTTCGAACTTAAAGTCACGGGGAGTGGTATCTTATATGCCGATAAGCTGTCTCTCATGCCGACTGACAATAAAAATGGTTGGCGAAGTGATGTAGTAGAGGTAATAAAGGCAGCGAAGCCAGGGGTGATCAGGTTCGGCGGTTCCCTCCATGAGTTTGGTTACAAATGGCAGCAGGGGCTTGGGGATAGAGATCTTCGAGCTCCTTTCTGGAACCAATATTGGGGCAGATGGGAAACGCATGATATGGGAATAGATGAGTTTATAGCGTTTTGCCATCTGGTAGGGGCCGAACCTCTTATCTGTGTGAGTTTCAATGAAGGTCTGAAGAATGCCTGCGACCTTGTTGAGTATTGCAATGGTGATATAAATACTACATGGGGCAGGAAAAGGGCTGAGAACGGCCATCCCGAGCCTTACGATGTAAAGTACTGGCAGATCGGTAATGAATGCTGGGGTGAAAAGTATGATAGAGCGTGTGTGCACTGGTGCCGAGCAATACGCAATGTGGATCCAGATGCTGTTCTTCTTGCTGCTGATGACACCCCGCTTCTTCTTGAGAAAGCAGGGCAGTATCTTGATTATGTAGGCCACCATTACTACTATATGCGGGATGCCGGAAGCTGCCAAACCAGCATCAAAGAGCAGCAAAAGATTGTAAAAAACGCCAAACTGGACCATGAAGTGAAGATGGCAATCACTGAATGGAATGTCTCAGCCGCTGATTGGGGACTGAGAAGAGGAAAAATGCTTACCCTTGCCTGTGGACTCGATACGGCTGAATGGATGAATGTCCTTCACAACTGTTCTGATTTTGTTGGTATTGCCTGCAGGTCTAATATGACCAACAGTATGTGCAGCGGTTATATCGTAACAAGGCAGAGCGGGATTCTTAAGACTCCCAGTTATCTTGTTATGAAGCTTTATGCAGATCATTATAAACCGGTACCTATAAAGGTAGCTGCAAACGTTAAAGGACTCGATATATCAGCTTGCAGATCAGATAATGGCAAAAATCTGACGGTCTTTGCAGTCAATACTACAGATTCTCCTATGACAATCCAGCTAGACCTTAGCAATTACCCTGGATTCAAACCGGTAAATGGTGAGGTAGTGTGTGATACACTCGACAGACGGCAGCTTGACCTAATGAACTGCTGGGAAACACCTGAACGAGTGCGAGCAATAAATCTTTCTGTAACAGGTGACACGATAGTATTACCTGCATATTCATCGGCTGCCATTGAGTGTGCTAAACCTAAGAAATGACCTAGTGGTGATTCTCGATTTCACCCAATTAAAACTGCACGGACAGTTTCAGGAGGCAAAAAATGAGGAGATTTGTTTTTCTGGTATTATTACTCTGCCTTGTTGCTTCAATAACCGGATGCTCAAAACAGAGTAACACAACATCCAGTTCGACAACTGATGTGAAGCTCGCAATCCTGGCGCCTGGAGCATCAGACTTCTGGAAGATTGTCGAAGCTGGAGCAGACAAGGCTGCAGAAGAACTGGGCGTATCCTGTGAAGTCATCGCTCCTTCACAGCCAGGTGCGACTGAACAGAAAACGAGACTTGAGGATCTGATTGCTCGCGGAGTAGATGGTATTGCTTTTGCCCCGGTTGATCCAAATAATCAGATAGCGGCAATCGATAAAGCTGCATCCCAGACTAATCTTATCACTACAGATACTGATGCACCCAAGAGCAAGAGACTCTGCTATGTAGGAACTGACAACTACGCTGCAGGAAAACTGGCAGGTGAAGAGCTTAAAAAGGCGCTTCCAAACGGCGGTAAAGTTTGGGTATGTGTGGGCATGCTCGATGCACAAAATGCTCACGACCGATATCAGGGAGTAGTCGATGCAGTTAAGGGTACTAAGATAAATATTCTGGGTGTGCTTACGGACAATGCAGACCGTACCAAGGCCAAAGCGAATGTAGAAGACCAGCTTGTTAAAACTCCTGATATCGCTGCGTTCGTTGGACTGTGGAGTTATAACGGGCCTGCAATTCTTGATGCATTGACCGCTGCAAAGAAGATAGGGAAAGTCAAAATCATCTGCTTTGATGAAGATGCAGCAACAATTGAAGCTGTTAAAAAAGGTTCTATCGAGGCTACCGTTGTTCAGAATCCGTTTGAGTTCGGTTACCAGTCTGTGAAGGTACTGACGGCGCTTGCCAAGAAGGAAGATGCCGGTATTCCTGAGAGTAAAGTCATCGATACTGGTGCAAGAGTCATAAATAAGAGCAATGTTGGCGAGTTCGAAGCAGAATTTAAAAAGATGGTAGGTAAATAGCTGACGTGACGTGCCGAAATGGAGGGGACAAATGTCCCCTTCTTTCCATGAATGGTGTAACAAAGCGGTTTCCAGGCGTGCTGGCGCTTGCTGACGTAAATCTATCGCTTTATCAGGGGGAGATTCTCGGACTGATAGGGGAGAACGGAGCAGGCAAGAGCACACTTATGAATATCCTTGGCGGGATATACGCTCCAGATACAGGTGAAGTGTTGATAGAAGGCCAACCTGTTAAACTGGGTAGTGTTCAGGATGCACTGGCGCATGGAGTGGCGATAATCCATCAGGAGTTAAACCTGGCAGGCAATTTGGACGTTGCATCCAATATCTTCCTTGGCCGCGAGCCTGCAGATAAATTTTCCGTTGTTAAGCGTAAAAAACTCTATGATGAAGCTGCAGTGTTTGCCAGGATGGTCGGCCTTACTGCCCCACTGAACGCTGTAGTTGAAGATCTCCCTTCTGCGCAGCAGCAGCTTGTCGAAATTGCCAAAGCTATCTCCCAGTCTGCAAAGATCCTCGTATTGGACGAGCCTACAAGTTCTCTTTCAGACAAAGAAACTCAGAAACTGTTCTCTGTAATGCGGATGTTGAAGGAAAAGGGCGTTTCCATGATCTACATTTCCCACAGGATGCGCGAAATCGAAGAGATGTGTGACCGTGCTTTAGTCCTGCGGGATGGAAGATGTGTGGGAGAGCTTGCTGGCAGCGAAATAACCAGGGATACTATGGTGCGGATGATGGTAGGCCGTGATATATCAAGATTTTTCCCTGAAACTGGGGATAGTCAGGCTGAAGAACCTGTTTTGTCACTGCGGCAAGTCCGCTGTAAAGCCTGTAAAGGTGAGTTCTCGTTTGATGTGTTTAGAGGAGAAGTCCTTGGTGTTGCCGGACTTGTCGGAGCAGGAAGAACCGAGTTAATGCGCTCGGTTTTTGGTGTAGAACCTGTGCTCTCAGGAGAGATTCTGATAGATGGAAAAAAGGTGGCTATTCATTCACCAATAGATGCAATCCGGCATGGCATTGCTCTTGTTCCTGAAGACCGGAAAGAGCTTGGACTCCTGCTTGAGATGTCAATTAAAGAGAATGTGCCTCTGCCTACGCTGCCTGTTACCCCAGGTTTTTTGATGGATGATAAAAGGGATATTAAGCTGACTCAGGCACAGATTACTGCTCTTTCGATAAAGACTCCAAGTATGGACCAAGCTGTAGAGTGTCTTTCTGGCGGGAATCAGCAGAAGGTTGTGTTGGCTAAATGGCTCGCACTAAAGCCGAAGGTATTGATCCTCGACGAGCCGACCAGGGGAATAGATGTCGGCTCAAAGAGCGAAATTTACAGGTTGATACGACATCTGGCTGATGATGGAATCGCTATCATTATGATTAGTTCAGAGATGGAAGAGATTGTGGGGCTTTCTGACAGAGTTATGGTCATGCATGAAGGTAAAGCTCTGGGAGTGCTTAATAAATCC
Organism: Armatimonadota bacterium; assembly: GCA_029551395.1. Classification (GTDB taxonomy): domain Bacteria; phylum Armatimonadota; class UBA5829; order UBA5829; family DTLH01; genus JAKPFN01. Next base: position 16,096 of record JAKPFN010000068.1, read on the forward strand.
GAACTCTGTGAGGAACGCGTGATGCAATTAGCTACTGGAGGTGGCTGCTGATGAAGAAGATAATTGGGATGCTCTTTTTATTGATAGCACTTTGTGCAATTACAGCGTTAATCAATCCCAACTTTCTGACGCCTACTAATATGCAGAATCTCACGAGGCATATTGCGCTTCTTGCCATCTTTGCTATTGGAGAAGGGATTGTTATTCTTTCCGGAGGAATCGATTTATCCGTAGGTTCGATAATCTGCTTTGGCGGGCTGTTTGTTATGGCTGGAACGGCAGATTTAGGATATAACCCGTGGCTGGTAAGTGGTGTGCTGCTGGTAATATGCGTCATTATTGGTCTGTGGCATGGATTTATGGTGTCAAAGCTTGGGCTGCAGCCATTTATTGTTACATTGTGCTCTATGCTGTTCTTCAGAGGGCTTTCCAGGGGGATGGTCAATGACCGCGCAGTAGGGCTTGGGATGGAGCATCAGTCGTTTCAATCCATGGGAAGCGGCGATGTATATGGTATCCCGACTCCGTTTGTTGTTCTTTTTGGTATTGCAATTATTGCCACGTTCTTTCTTCACTTTACAAAGCAAGGCCGGTATCTCTTTGCAATAGGTCGGAATGAAAAAGCTGTTGCGTACTCAGGAGTGAATGTTCCGAGGATGAAGACCATTGCTTATGTCATATCAGCAGTGCTTGCGGGTGTTGCGGGAATCTTGTATGCAGGCTATACCAACTCCGTACAGCCTGCAACTACCGGACAGGCATATGAACTCTATGCAATAGCTGCTGCAGTACTTGGCGGATGTTCGATGCGTGCAGGTGAAGGGACGATTATAGGTATAATCATTGGTGCGAGCATTTTGAGGGTGCTTACGAATGCAATCAACCTGCTTGGGATATCGACGTTGTGGGAGTTTGCAGTGATAGGAGCAGTTATCCTTGCAGGAGTGATTGCAGATGCAGCTTACAAGAAGAGATCAGCCAATGCTCAGAGCAGAAGAGTAGCCTCTATAATCAAACAATTAGAAGCCACTCCTGGAGATGTATCCAGTGAATCAATGAGGCAGGAATAAGCAACTCGCCGGGCATCGAGTGCATCAGGATTCTGTTGTTGACTACCGTGATGCACTCGATAACGGATTGTTATGGAAAGGAGTCTTATCCTTCTTCTTTTCGTAGAATCGCCCGGACAGTTGGACGGTCTAGCCTGTATACATAATCTGGCCAGAGCGGACAGTTTAGATCCGTCCAACACTTGATTCTGTAGATTTCCTCAGATGTCAGCGAGACGTCGTGATGTCCTGCATCGAGCACCTGCCACAGCTTGCTGTTAAGAGAGCTGAAAGTGCGAGGTTCAGCCTTGTGATGCCTTGCTCCCCAGTCAAAATCGAAGTGGTGAACGAGACCTTTTTCAATCATAGTGCGGTATGAGGCAGGTATTCCGTAACCATCAAGCTCACCAGTAAGGTTGATTCCCAGAGAGTGGTTGGCGTTATGGCAACTGGCACATTTTCTATCAAGTACCGGCTGCACGATTTTCTCATAAGAGAACGGCACAGCGCCCCAGGGTGGAGCCTGCAACTTGTCTGGCTCTCGGCGCAGCGCTGTATGAACTGATTTGGTAGAAGGTGGAGCTGAATTTCTGTCTTCATGGCAGCCGATGCAACTCCGCTTTTCTCCAGGCTGTAGTTGTATGACGCTTCGCATGCGCTGGAGTTCGTTGAAGTTCTCGTCCAGCAGTTGGAAGTACAACACTTTGCCTGCTGGGGCATAAAAACTGGCAGATCCATCTTTTTCAACCGGCACTATACCAAGGTCTGCCTTTGCCACGTAACTCGGCCATCCGTAAGGGCCGCGGACAAGGTGAGTAGGGGAAGCGTACCAGTCTTCGAACTCAGGATGATCGTTCTGGTATTCCCCGTTAGGTAGTAGTGCCAGGTTGGATTTTACTTCCTCACATACTCTGATGTATTTTGCTGTTCCCCGTTCTACTGCATGCTCGATTCCCATGTAGACATCAGCTACTGAAAAGACTCCCTGATCAGATTCTGCAGCTACATTGTTGATATTTCTGTATAGCACCGGAGGCGGATTGGTCGGCTGCAAGGGCCTGGGAGCCATGCTTCCAAACTCGGAATCGAAGTAAAGCACCTCTCTATTACCATAACGGTCTATGACATACAGCCCGAACCTGTTGTCATCCGGCGCATGGCTGCACAGGAAGAAGTCTTTACTTATGGGGAATGGGTCGCGGAAACATCGGCACCATGCCCAGTCCATATCATATCGCGGCGCTACATCCGGCGTTATATTCGTTATTGCTTCAGGGTTGAACTTGCCTTTGGAAGTGTCGATGATTGCAATTGGGCCGTTCAAGTCGCCGCCATGTGAGATAAGCGTGCAGACAAGTTCGTTTGTACCAGGCACCTCATGCGCGTTTACATAGCAGTTTGTAGTGTTGTTGCCAAAGATAAGCTCAGGATGAGTGCCATCCGGCCTGATAGCCCACAGCGTATGGCCGAAATTCGCGCCTTTATCGAGATACTCTGAGCGTGTCCATAGGATTCTGCCGTCGCGCATCATGGTAGGCGACCATTCACTCAGATTGGCATAGGAAAGCGGCTGAATGTCGGTGCCGTCAAGTTCCATGCGGAACAGCACGAAAGCCTGCGGTCTCCAGCAGAGGAACCGGCCTTTGCAGCGAGTGCTGATGAATGATAATCCTCCATCAGGCAGAGGGCATGGGAAGTAATCATGAAACGGGCCGCTTGTGATTTCCTTCAAGCCGCTGCCGTTGGTGTTCATTGACCATAAGTGGAAATAATCGCTTGTTGCCATAGACTTACGGTAGCCAAAGAATATTTTTCGGGCATCGAAACTGATTACCGGGTCTCGCGCAACTCCGTTTCCGGCATCAAAGAGCGTTATAACCTTCGCCTGACCTGGTTCCAGCCGGCCATCTATCCTTGGAATCTCCAAGATGCAGATGCTTCCGCCTGGAGCACCTGTTGCATCCAGGATAACGCTGTAGTTATGTGAAGGCTCGTAAGGATTGCGCTTAACGAACAGGATTTTCTCAAGCGGGGCCAGCGACGGATGCCGTAAAAAGAGCTTGCGTTTCATCATCCGCACTTTTATGTAGAACTCCTGCTTTGCTATCGGGGAATTATCAAGCGTCTTTGCTTCATTGCGGAGGTTTGCCAGCTCGATGAGTTCATTTGTGACGTTCAGACCTTCGGCTCCGTATCTTTTTATCATTTCCTGAGTCTGGTTGAACACTCTTTCAATGCAGTCAGTCTTGTCATACTGCTGCCAGGTGATGTTTTCGCATTCGAATGCATACCTGAGAAGGTCGGATTCTTTGATGTCTTTACCGGAACCGAACAGGTTCAGTCCGACACTGGCAACCGTCTGCCAGTTGACACCATCGACGGACACCCATACCTCAGCGCATCTCAACATGCGGTCGCTGAAGTGCTCCAGCCGGTCCCGAGAAAAGACGACGGATGATACTATAGTGGTCTTCGGGAGTTCAATCTGCGCCCATTCATCTGTGGTTCCGGCAGGAATCCAGCTATGGCTGTTACCGTAAAGTCCGTCATTCAAGTGGCTGACCTGGTGTATAGCGTAGCCTTCGATACAGGATGATGCAGTTGCTTTAGCCCCTTTGCTGGCAAGAGCGATGTTCGAATCGCTGTCTGGGCTATAAATCTCCAGTTCATCCAGGCAGGGCTGTGGGTTTGTTGTGCCCGGCATATACAGCCGCACATATCTGGCTTCGACAGGATCGAATGTTATAGTGTTCGGTTGGTCAGGCAGAAACTGCCCTGAAATCGGTTGGCATAACATAGAAAACAGAATAACAGCCACACTTGCGAGAAGAACGACGGTTTTCATTCTTGAGTTTTCTCCCTTCGAATACAAAGGTCAGGAATGGATATCCGACCAGCCCATATCGTCTAAGGTTTGCTCAATGGGCAGAAAATATCAATAAGTGACTGGTTGAACGGCGTCAACCTCGATTTCGAATAAAAGGTCATCCCGGCAGATGTCTGCATGTGACACTGCAACCGATACGGTAGATAGCCCGTGCAGTTGGCAATATTAGTCAAAGACCGGGATGTCATCTGTGTATTTGAAGTATGCAATAGCCCTGTTTACATCCGTCCAGTCCATACCACGAGATTCCAGAATCTCCTGTACGACCTTCATTGTGAGGTCTATCTGTGCTGCTATGTCACCGACATGCGCTGTTTCTCCATTTGGCTTGATACTGGCAGTGCCGGATATATATAACCGCCGGAGGTCCGGCAGCGTAACTTCTATTGCCCTGCTGAAAGAACTTCCGTATTCCAGAGCCGGACACTGAAGCGGCGACGGCACCATTCCAATGTGTACCCGGTCGGATTTCGGTTTTATAGCCAGAACATCAGCGACTACAGCAGTTCCGGCTTGATTTCTTACTCCTATTCCAGTGCTTGCAGGTACTATTCCGTCGAATATGCGCTTTTTGCTGAAGAACTCGGTTCGGACACTGTTGAACTCGTCGTACCAGGAAAAGATATCGTCGAGATAGAACCATGTGCGGATGATATTCACGAAGTCCATTCCTGTTGACTGTAAAGCTGATTCGATATTCTCAAATACCTCTGCAGCCTGTTTTTGCTTTGGCAAGGACAGGTCGGAAGGAAGGATGTTTCCCAGAAGACAGTAGACAGCGTCTTCATCCTCATAGATTCCGCCTACGTTTCGGCCATCTATGTATACCGGGTCAACCTTAGCGCCGGATATGACATAAAGCTGCGTGCCGCAGGAGTTTTGTCCGTTACAATTCTGTCCTTCTATCCAGGTGATAGGCCAGTGTATATCTCCAAATGCATGAGACAGTGATTTTATCCCATCTGTGTGAAGCCTGCATGTTCCGAAGACATCCTGAGTTACTATCGTTCCGTTATACCGGCGCACGAAGTCGGCCAGAGCTTCAAATCCATTCAAAGCTCCCGAAGGTGTGGTTATATAGTAAGTGTCAAACGACTTTCTTGATACCTTGACAGCAACCTGGCCTTTGACAATTTCCTCTCTGGTCACAGTTGCCTGAACTGCTCTGTTCATCAGGTTTCCAGTCCCTTCCGTTATAGAAAAACATAGATTAGATTACCTACAAAGAAAGTACATACTGGATGAGGTCATCAAGTTCTCTGCGCGTAAGGTTGGAGGTAATCCCATGACGATTTCTCTGATTGTATTTTGTAAGCACTTCCTCGATAGTCAAGGCACGGCCATCGTATAGATAAGGGCCAGTGCGCCAGCACTCGATTAGAGTCGGAGTATCGAACTTACTGCCCGTCTCCATATCTGTTCCGGTTCCGACATCATAACTTTTCATGTCTGTAAACAGCGCTCCGCTGTGACATGAGCTGCATTCAGCCTTATCAAAAACCTTTTTGCCGCGCTCTGCTGCTTCGCTCAGCTTGCCGTTGACCAGGTATGGGCTTGGGATGGGGTCAAGGTTTTTTAGATACTCATCGATTGCTGATGCATCTTCATCAGGACAGGCTGCGAACTGGATGAATTTAATGCCTGACCTGACAGCTGCCTCAGCATTTGCCCGAATACCGGTTATCATCACAGGCGGAGTTTTGTGAGACAGTAACATGCTTCTAGTATTCTTTGGATTGCCAATGCCGTCGTTCATCAGGTCCCAGTTAAGTCCGTCTGCCCTGGCATCGGGATGGCAGCTTATACAGCTCTGCCATTTCTGGAAGCACAGGTTGGCGTCGTTGAATAACATCTCTCCTCTGCGGGATGCTGTCAACTGTTTCTTAGGCCCTAGAGCTACCGAGACTGGTATGTTAGCTGCATTGGACTTAATGCTGCAGACTCCGATGGAATCCGAAAAGTATTCGGCAATGTATGCAGTTGAGCCGATAATGGCTACTGCGCGAGGGCCGTTGCCGTTGAGCTTTACGCGCTGGCGTATTCTCAGTAGAAAAGTGAGGTCGCTGGATACTTCTGCTGCTGTGCCTGAATGATTGCTGCCATTTTTTGCGTTTGCCAGCCTTTCATGCAGCTTTATCCGGTCTATTATGGATAGTTCATGCGTTCCGGCTGATGTCACACAGATGGCGCTGCCATCAGGACTGCAGATAACTGCCCATGGATTGGCTGAACCCAGGTCGAGATCATCGAGCAGAACAGTATTGACCAACTCGGCTTCCGTTATGTCTATGATGCTCAGTGCATTGGTGTTCATCCAGCCGCGTTCAAGCTGCGTAGTCGGCATATTGAACCTGGAAAGGATATGCGTTACATAAGCATATTTACCATCTGGAGAAATGGCGATTCCCCGCAGGCTTGAACTGCCGTTTGGCAGCAGGATGTGCTTTTTGACCTTTTTTGAGGATGTGTCTATAACTGATACTTCCGATGAGACATAATCTCCGTTGGCTGGTACGCCCGGAAGAAAGTTTGCTACATATAAAGACTTGCCATCTGGCGTGATGTCTGCTGAAACAGGTTCCCGTGACACCTGTACTTTAGCAATTGTCTTCCTGGCTGTTGTGTCTATGACCGAAACGCTGTTATCGAACCTGTTGCATACATATAGTGTCTTGTTATCAGGAGATAGAACAGGTGATAATGGCGAGTGACCGACAGCAATTGTGTCTGTGGGCTTGCTTTTCGATAAATCTACCAGTTGGACAATGCCGGAAGGCGAGTCTATCGTGACATAGAGTATCTTGCCGTCGGAATCCAGCGCAATCCCACTTGGATTACCTGAAACACGGATGACCTTAACGACTTTGCTTTTTACTATGTCGTAGACTGCTATCTGTTTGGCTGTATATTCTGCGATGTAAAGGCTTTTACCATTCTTAGCAACAGCAAGCGCTGTTGGCGAAAGATATTCTGCCTCTGCAAAGCAGATGGATGACAAAATTATCAGACAAATGCAAACAAATGCCAGATTTAGAACCGACCTTGAGACCAGGTTATTCACGGCTATCTATCCTTTCACATACTAAGACTATCTGCACTGACAGGATTTGACAGTGTGCCAATTCCATCGATGATTACCTCTACGGTGTCACCTGGTTTCATGAAGACAGGAGGTTTTCTGGAGAAGCCAACTCCTGATGGCGTGCCGGTCATAATCACAGTACCGGGTCTCAAAGTGGCAACACGGGAACAATAACTGACAAGCTGTGAGCAGGAGAATATCATGTCATTTGTGTTTGATGACTGCATTGTTTCACCGTTCAGCTTCAAGCTGATTGCGGCGTTGTCAGGGTCCATATCTGTCTCAATCCAGGGGCCGAGCGGACAGAAAGTATCGAAACTCTTTCCTCTAGCCCATTGAGTGTCCTGTTTCAACTGGCAGTCGCGGGCGCTTACGTCATTTCCGCATGTATAGCCTAGAACATAACTGAGAGCGTCTTCCTCTCTGACATTTTTGCAGGTTTTTCCGATGACTATGGCAAGCTCGGCTTCATAATCCACTTCATCAGGGGCCATGTTTGGCAGGATTATGCTCTCGCCAGGGCCGATGACTGAACTGGTTGCTTTCAGGAATATAACCGGCGCTGCAGGATATTTGAACCCACTTTCGTCTGCGTGAGCTTTGTAGTTCAGGCCGATAGCAAACACATCAGGCGGATGAACTGGGGCAAGCAGCTTGACTGACGCCAATGGCAGTTCGTTTCCAGTGAGATTGATGCCATCCCACGGCAGTCCGCTGATTGTCTTTACTGTTTGACCTTCTATTATCCCGTATCCTGTTTGACCTTTTGCCTCAAATCTAACGATTTTCATCTTAGTTGCCTCTTGTTTATTGTCAGTTCTGTGTTTTATGAAAGCTGTCCGTCAACACGCAGCATTCAGTTCAGGTATAACATACGGCCCTTCCGGCACGATTGCTATTTTATCATCGCCTGATGCTTCGATGCTCTTTCGAATTGCGTCAGTGAGAGACGTAACAGCCATGAGACCTGTCAGAGTCTTCTCTGCACTGTTCAATCCGGTGGAATACAGGCTGATTTCGGCATGTCTTATGGCTTTAATCAGCAACTGTGTTCCCCATTCGTCTATATTTGCGTGTCTCCTCGATAAGATGTGCTTTAAGAACCTAACCCGGCCAAGATTAAGGAAACACTTTTGAGATTCTATAAACTCACTGGACCCTATACCTTCAGAACATTCTGCAGCAATGATAAGGTTTCCTCCAGGTTTTACCAGGTCCATAGCTGCGACCAGACCCTTGCAGGCTTGATAGAAAGTGGCATCGAGCGGGTATCCCGCACACGTTGTAACTACTGTCGAGAACCGTTCCGGCACCGGGACTATCGCATACTTGTTCAGATAATCGACTGCCGCGAGATGGCTGGCCTCTGCTTCCCCAAAGTTCACGTAAGAAAGCCGTCTGTTTTCGTCGATGACGGTATTAACAGCGTAGATTTCGCCGGCCATGCGTAGTATCTCGATTTGCTCTTCATGAACGGGATTGCCTGCGAGCGTGCAGTTCGCTGTATTTTCGTTTTCAAGGAACTCGGCAGAATGCAGCCGGGTTATGGTCTGAACATGTGCTAGTCCGGGTGTTATCAGCTTTCTTCCTCCTGAGTATCCTGCCATAAGGTGAGGTTCTACGAGACCGATTACTATACGCAGGTCAGCCTCAACAAACCTCTTGTCAATCCAGGCAGGAGTGCCTCGGCTGGTCGTTCCCAGATGTACGTGGTCTTCATCTCTACGGGCAAAATGGTTTTCGATTTGGATATTTTCCAATATCCATTTATCACCGATTAGCTCACTAAGCTCTTTGCCATCGCACGGTCTATGAAGTCCGGTTGCAATTATGATGTTTATTGCCTTCTGGCTAATTCCAGAGTCGATGAGCTGCCTGATGACTGACGGCAGCAGGACTGAGTTGGGAACAGGCCGGGTTATATCGCAAATAGCAATGCAAGCCGATTTTCGTCCTCCTGCAAGCTCTGAAAGCGGTTTTGAAGCAACCGGATTCGCCAGTACTGACATAATGCCTGCACTCACATCCGCCATAACCGGCATTTCAGGCTTGCGTATGACTGTTACATCCCAGTCTTCGGGCAAATCGAGCGGCAGCCCATCTTTTCCGTAGTTCAGTACTATACGCACAGCCAGCTACTCTCAGCGATTAATACCACTTGAACGCTTCCTGTCCGAGCCAGGTTATTACGTTTTTAACTTCTGAATATGCTTCCAGCCCTTCCCGGCCAAGTTCACGGCCGATTCCACTCTGTTTGTAACCTCCATAAGGAGCCTGGTTGAACACGAAGTTGTGGACATTCACCCATACAGTGCCTGCTCTAATCCGTCTTGCCAGCCTTTGTCCGTTTGCTGCATCGCCAGTCCAGATACTTGCTGCAAGTCCATAGGGAGTGTCATTTGCTGCTTCTATAAGCTTATCAACGCCATCGAACGGTGTTACGGTGAGTACCGGGCCGAATATCTCTTCTCTGTAAATACGGCTGCCTGGCGGTACGTTATCGAAGAGTGTAGGTTCGACGAAATAGCCTCTGTGTTGGTTTTCAGGTATTCCACCACCTACGACTGGCTTACCTGCCTCGGATTTACCGACCTCTATGTAGTTGATTACATCTTCGCGGTGCTGTGCAGAAATGAGCGGCCCCATACGGACATCTTCGTCCAATCCGTTGCCGACAATAATGCCTTTCATCCTTTCAGCAATGCGTGCTACCAGGTCTTTGTGTATGCTTTTGTCTACCAGGACTCGGGTTGCAGCACAACAGCATTCGCCTTGATTTAGAAATGCGCCGAACAGGATTCCATCCGCAGCGGCATCAAGATTGGCATCAGGAAGGACGACAGCCGGGGATTTTCCTCCGAGTTCAAGGGCGCAGGTACTGATATTCTTCATTGAAGCAGCTATGACGTTTCGTCCAACTTCAGTAGAACCGGTAAAGCTGAGTTTATCTACAGCAGGATGGTTCAGCAGGGCATTTCCGACTTTGCTTCCGGAACCAGTGATGATGTTGACCACACCATCCGGCAGCCCAGATTCCTTGAACAGGTCGCCAAGCATCATTGTGGTGAGAGGTGCGACACTTGCAGGTTTTACGACAACGGTATTGCCTGCTGCAAGTGCCGGAGCCAGCTTGCGGAATGCCAACACCAGCGGGAAATTCCACGGGATAACTGCAGCAACAACTCCAAGAGGTTCACGCACCGTATAATCCAGCGCGGTATCGCTTACAGGGATGCTTTTCCCCACTATGTCCACGACAAGTGATGCGTAGTAGTCTATGGAGTCGATTGCTATTGGGATATCAACATTTCTGCTTTCGAAAATCGGTTTGCCAGTGTCGAGTGTTTCTGCAACTGCGAATTCCTCCGCCCGGTCTCTCAGCATGTCAGCTACGCGACGAAGCATCCGCCCTCGTTCTCCGGCAGGCATACATGACCATACTCCGCTGTCGAAAGCTGTTCTTGCTGCCATTACAGCACGGTCTACATCTTCGATTTCTGCGGATGCAAGCGTTGCTATTGCCTCTTCTGTAGCAGGATTGATGCTTTCGAAGGTGGTGTGCGTCTGCCTCCAGTCGTTGTTTATAAAAAGTCCAAACTCTTTCATTTCAGCCTCCTGAATAAAGCTGCGATTATGGCTATCTGCCCTTTGTTACGGTTTTATGGCTTCCGGGTTCAACAGCGAATTAGGCCGTTCACCTCTAAGCACTCGAGCAGCTTCCATTGCTGCCAACCGTTGGAGCGATTTGAGCGCACCATCAGATAACCATGCTGAATGCGGGGTTATGATTACATTTTCGAAACCAAACAGTGGATGATTGACTGCGATGTTCCCACCTTCAACAACATCAAGTCCAGCACCGGATACCTGTCCTGATTTTAATGCATTGACCAGTGCAGAAGTATCAATCAACTCGCCTCGAGCGCAGTTTATGATAACAGGACTCTGCTTCATAGACTCGAAAGCCTTCTCATTGATGATGTGGCACGTTTCCGGTGTCGCAGGCGCCTGTAAGATAATAGCATCGCTGATTTCTAAGAGTTCTATAAGCTCAACTTGTCTGGCAGATGTTATACTCTGAGTTGCGTAAGGGTCGTAGTAGACGATTTTTGAACCAAAAGCGGAGACTTTGGATGCAATTGCCTGTCCAATCCTTCCCATACCAATGATGCCGATTGTTAGACTGTTGATTCTACTGAGAGGTTTCAGCGGAGCAAGCGCCCATTCACCACTGCGGCAATTGCGGTCAGCCTGAGGCAACTTGCGAAGCAGGCTGAGGAGCATTGCAACTGCATGATTTGAGACCTCATCTATGCAGTAGTCAGGCACGTTTGCTACCATGATTCCTCTTTCGGTAGCGGCAGGAATGTCTATTGTGTCAACACCTATTCCGTAACGCACTATGACGCGGCAATCCGGCATTGCATCCATTATTGGTCCGTTTATTGGGCCAAAGTATGTATTGAGCACAGCATGTGCGCCGCGTACAAGCTCGATAGCATCTTCCTGTGTCTTACACTGTCCTGCAACAAGTTCGGCCCCAACTTCTGAGAGGATTTCTCTCTCAGGTTCGAGGTTAGGGAAGACGTAATCGGTCACTACTACCTTCAGACTGCTCATTATTGATTCCTTTCCTATCTCAGCGCGTTGACAACTGCCCTGAGATGAGCGTCCATAGCGAGTGCGGCATCTACACTGCTACCGTTTTGTATGGCCTGAAGAATCTTCCTGTGGTGCTCAAGTGATTGTGACCGCTCGGATATCACATCAGGATAGCTGTGCTGGACTACAGAGATGATATCGTGTATTGTGCTGACCATAGCAATCAGAATTGGGTTGTTGCTGGCTTCAGCGAGCAGTTGATGGAACCGGATATCGCACTTGATGAACTCGTTTTTGTCATTGAGGCCATCTTCCATGCATTTGACGCATTCAGCAAGGCCATTGAGCATGTCTTCGGTCCTTCGTTCAGCAGCAAGCGCGGCGACAGAAGGTTCCAGAGCCAGCCTGACTTCAACCATGTGAAGCATATCTAGTTCTCCCTGGCTGCGAATGATAGGTGAGAGCTGTCGGAATATGCTGGCAATATCCACCTTGCGGACGAATGCGCCTTTACCCTGGCGGACGGAGACGATGCCAAGGGCGCGAAGCCGCGAAATAGCCTCTCGGAGCGGAAGACGGCTCACTCCCAGAGCCTCGCTGAGCATCTTTTCTGACGGCAGCATGTCGCCTGCACGCAACTTTTGCTCGGCGATGAAAGCAATCAGCTTTTCTACAATATCATCAGACAGGATAACCCGTTCAGCAGCATCCATCCCTGGGATTTCTCGTTCAGCCAAAACAAACCTCCATAACTGCCCATCAGCAGTGAGATGGCAACTATCTATATTAGTAGCTTATATGACAAGTTAATGCTTGTCAACAGGGAATTTAAAAGTATTTTGTTGCAATCTGTAAGCTAATCTGATTGCGAAAGTGCAAGAGTGGATTGACGAGGAAAGCGTGAATGAAGAGAAAGCAGGAAAGGTATGCGGAACAGGTGAGCTTTACTCGTTTCTCACATCCTTTCGATAGCCGTTAGCAAGCAGCATGGTTTGGTTCTTACAGGCATAGAACGATTTGTATCTCTATATATAAGATTGGTACCAGGTTATGAGGCTGCCGGATAATTCGAATATCCGGCAGCTATAATTACGGCGGATGACTATCGTTAGTTGACTCCCATTTCCTTCAACTTGCTAACAATACTTTCTTTATCGAAGAAGCCGACGTGTGTGAAGACTTCCTTGCCGTTCTTATCGTAGAAAACCTGCACCGGGACAGCCTGTATGCCAAACCTTGCAGCAATAACAGGATCCTTCTCCACTTGGATAAATACAATATTGAGCTTCTCGCCATATTCTTCTCTCAGTTCATCCAATATTGGAGCCATCATCTCGCATGGCTTGCAACCATCAGCGCCAAAGTCCACCAGTGTAGGCTTGCCAGATTTTCGGGCAATGTTTATGGGATTTTTCATTTCTGAGGCATACTGCTTTGCTGCCCAATCTTTGTCTACTTCAACTACAGTCCTGGTCCCAACGCTCTTGATATGAGCATTGATGGTATCCTGCCGCTTTTGGTCAAGGAGGTATTCCTTAATCTGGTCTTTTATCTGGTCGTAGGTGGCAGTGCCCATCAATTCTGTGTTCTGGTCGAAGAATGTTTTGGCTTCATCGTCGCTGACGCTCAATTTGTCGGTCAGATTTTGCAGGTAGGCATTGATAATCTGCTGGTCAGTCTCATCGTCTTTACGTTCTGTTTTCTTTGCCCAGGCTTTAGCCTCGGCAGTCATTATTTTTCCTGTTGCCATAGCTTCTACAAGGAAAAATGGGCTGGCCTTGACCTGCTCTCTGAAGTTCTCAGGGGTTTTGGCGATTTCCGCATCCAAATCTTTCTGAGTGATGGTTATCTCTCCGGCGCGTATTAGAACACCTTCGGGTAGAGCAACAACCTTTGCTTCCAACAGTGCGTTAGATGCAAGTTCGGGGTAAAGCTTGCTGACAGTCATCGGCGGTTTAGCATCCTCTCCCATGACAGCAGCGCTGAAGATTATGGCCATACCCATAATCAATAAGGTGAAGCGAATTGTTAATTTCATTTTGTCTACCAATCCTTTCATTTTGCAGGCAACAAGGAAGACACTAATATTTTCATTAAGACGCACTCAGGCATCAAGTCTACTTAGACAGGTCCATCCCATGCTCTTTGAATTTGGCAAGTATCTCTTCTTTCGAGAAAAATCCGGTGTGTCTGAAGAACTCTTTACCGTTTTCATCAATAAAAACCTGTACAGGTATGCTTTGAACACCGTATTCTTCGGCTGCGGATTTATCTTCCCGTACATCAATATAAACGACTTCCAGTTTGCCTTTGTAATCCTTCTGGAGTTCCTCTATTATAGGCTTCATCAGCTTGCAAGGTATACATTTTTCTGCACCAAGCTCTATCATTTTGGGGAGTTTTTCAGGTGAGGGTTTTGGCTGCTCCGGTTTTACAGCAGCAGATGATGGTTTTTCTTTCTTTACTGCTGCAGGTTTGGCTGCAGGCTCATTTTTTGGTTTTTTGTCTGCCGCCGCGTCAGGATTGATGTCTGGTTTGACTGAGGTATCAAGGTTCTTATCTTCAGGTTTTGCGGTTTCGGGAGCAGGATTTTCCTGTACTTGCGCTTCAGTTTCTGTATTTTCCTGAGTCTGGTCTTCTACAGGTGTGCTTATGGATGTGTCTATGTCTGGCTTGGTAGTTGCTGTTTTACCTTCGGTGTTCTGGTTTCTAACTGCAAGAACAACGCCCACTGCCACAACACGGATTGCTACCACCAATAGTTTCCACCAGTTTTGCTTCATTGTATCCTCCCAGACTATTATCATGCTATTTAATACAATTTGACAAGTGTAGATCACTTAAAACTGCCAGTGTCCAAAGTTTTTTATCTTTTTCCGGATTCCTTTCGTCAGAGAATCGTTCTATAGATAACACCAGCATTTGTCGCCATGATTATAACCAGAGATATGAATACAACAGCTTTTTAGTGTCCACAACGCTTCAAATTATCAGTAAAGAGAGGACGGACTGTGCCTGATACAGATGCAGCACTACGCAACGACCTCGCATGAAGTTGACTTGGTAGAGATAGCGTAGTAACATCCAAATAGGCTCCATCAATTGTTACCTCACCAGATTAGTCACAGTATGGTGAATTCTCTGGTGCGTGACTTAATATTGCACGAGGAAAGGGAAACATGGT
>JAKPFN010000071.1 GCA_029551395.1 Armatimonadota bacterium
TATCTAAAATCAGGGCTGGAATCATTGAACCAGATGTGCTGGTATCAGGACACATGGAACACTATCCAAGGTGTCTTCGCAGCAGGAAACGCTTCAGATGAAGAAGTCAACCACTCGCTCTTCGGCCATACACTGCTTGAGTATTACGAGGTAACTCATATTCCTGAGTATATGGAACGAGGACTGGCAGCAATAAGTGCAGGATTATTATGTGGTGATCCCAAAGCGCCAGCTGTCCGTGCCTGGGCTGTAAAAAGATTCGGCTCGGCTTTAATCGATACCAAAAACCATACCGCGTTTACGCCTGGACTCTGCTCAGTGAGTGATTTAACTACAGGTCATGGCGTAATTGCTTTCAAATTGCAGAATGGGTTTACTAATGAGTCTCACAACCCTGTTACTGTAAAATTCTTTGGATTAAGGGGAGATTCTTATAAGATTACCATTAATGGGGAGGGAAACAGGTACTCAAAAGTCGAACTAGAGTCAGGGATAAAAGTCTGGATTTGATTGATTACAATTATCGATGCAGGAGGTATTTACACTTATGCGCAAACCGGTAGCAGTCCAAAGACGTGATTACATCGCCAGCACAGGCCCATCTATCTTCGGCATAAAGAGGATGGACAAAGTTACATCACCTCAAGGTGAGAAATTTACTTTTTTGGGCGTACGAGAAGGTGAAGTATACGTCGAACGCGAAGATAAGACCAAAGGTGAGCCTTTTGTTATCATAGATACCTCTGAATTCTCTCGCTGGACCAAGGTAAGCTAACATTATCCTGTCTTTTACAAGAAAACCCGAGTTACCAGGGCCGGGAGGCGAATTCCCGGCCCATCCGATGTACGGGATGTATAAAAATATACTTGATACTGAAACCAGAAAGGAAGAAAAGTGCAATCGATAAAGAATATAAGCCTCGAGTGGGCTATTATCCATACAGCAGACAGCGCAATGGGGTCACCGCAGCTCTGCCAGGAACCAGTAGAGCTTGATGATGAACTGCGGGGATACTTTGAGGAGCATATTAAGTCATGCCTGAGATCCAGCCAGCTTAGAATGGCAAAATACGCAACTCCAGAAGGCTCTGTGGCTGGTGCTTGTGCCAGGATAATCGATGAAGGCCCGGAATGCTTTATGGATGTCTCCCATGCCATAGGCTGGTGGCTTCACAAGCAGGTAGGACGTGAAAACGGTGTCACGGTAGACCTGGCAATCTGCCCGTTCATAGACACTGATTCTGGAAACCGCTATGTAGCTTTATTGAAACTCGACCCGATGCGGGTATACCTTCGCCGTGGAGACAGGCAGATAGATTTTGAGCAAATCTTAGTATTGCCGACGGCATCGCATGGGCTGGCTACCTGGGCATTGCTTAGACCTTATGATGAAGAAGCAAGGTATGATGTGCTGTACCGGGCAAGTTCTGAAGACGGGTTCTGGCTTCCATCGTTCCTTGAGTGCGAAGAAATCGCTTCGCCAAGACAAATGACCAAGCTGGTATTGTCTGAGACCAGCAAATGGCTCGATGCCAATGCTGAAGCAATCAGTCCTGAGATTGCTTCCGACTTGAGCAAGGCTGTAAAGGAAGCTGCACAGCAGGATTACCTTGACCTTGAAGAACTTGCTGAACGGGTGATTCCTAACTCTGAGATGAGGGATGACTTTATCGGACGGCTGCTTGATAAGGGCCTTACCGAGACCCGGTTTGAACCGGATACCGACTGGGCTGAGCGTCAGTCACGAAAAACCACCTATGTGCTGGATGATGGAGTCACCATCTCCGGGCCATACGATGTCATAGACGATGTTGTCCAAATCCTGCCTAAGTCTGATGATGGAAAGACCAGAATAGTTATAGAATCAAGAAAGTTCTACCAGAAGTAAAACGGCAGATGGAAACCTGAATTGCGTATAACCAGAGCAGTACAACATCCAAAAATCGGGGAACTTCAAACGGATCGGTTGATCATCCGGCCAATCAGCAGGAGAGATGCTCCTATGCTGTACCCGTTGATCAACGATCCGGGTATTGCTGCTAATATGCTGTCCCTGCCGCATCCGTATCCAGCCAACGTGCTTGTCCCGTGGATACTGAAATGCCGGGAATCTATGGAAAAACGCGAACGTTTCGAGTTGACGATGGTTCTAAAGGAGACCGGACAGGCAATTGGCGTGTGCAGCCTGTCCCGCATCTCCTGGGAGCACATGAACGCTGAATTAGGCTACTGGCTCGGTAGACCTTATTGGGGAAAAGGCTACATGACTGAAGCTGTAACCAGGTTGGTATCGGCAGGATTCGAAGTTCTCGGTTTAGAACGGATTTACGCCAGATGTTTTGCCACCAATCCAGCATCTGCTCGCGTCCTGGAAAAAGCAGGGCTCAAATTCGAAGGCAAAGGCCGTCACGAAATCAAGAAAGACGACAGGTTCATCGATATGCTGCACTTCGGCTTGATAAGAGCAGACTGGGCGGTAAAAAATCATCTGGTTCTCTGAATCTGGAAGCATAGATGACATGCAGGCAGATTTAATGCATCTGTCAGCCTGCCTGTTAGAAAGCATTTAATCTAACTCCTTATTCTCCCCTCTCCTATCTCTGATACCGCATCGATGAACATCTGAATAGCCGGGGAGATGTATTTATCTTTTCGATATACTAAAGACAGCCGACGGGCAACGCTTGGCAGGTCTTTTATATCGATAACAGCCAGCTTAGAGTCAGGTTCCAGATGCCGGACTGCAACTTCAGGAACAAGCGAAGCCCCTAAGCCAATCTCCACCAGCGCTTTTATTGCCTCGATGTTATCGAGTTCCATCTGAACCTGTGGAGTAACACCACCGCTTGCAAACAGCGTGTCAAGATACTGCCTGAAACCAGACCCGCGCATAAACAGAATCAAAGGTTCATGGGCAAACTCTGCAAGTGATGTGTGGCCTGACTTCGCCAACCTGTGGTCTCTTGATACGATGGCTACGACTCTATCCTCAAGCAGCGGGCGGACAACAAGGTCTTCATCTTCAACTGGAGATGTCACCATTCCCAGGTCTACTACACCATCGAGGACCATTTTCGCAACCTCTCTGCTGGTTCCGCTTCGGATGATGACCTCAATCCCTGGAGATTTCGACCGCAGCAATTGCAGGACTGGAGGCAAAGTGAAGATAGTGGTAGTTGCCCCAGCGCCAACCACCACTCTGCCTCGCTCCCCGGAAGCTGTCTCAAGCACAGCCTGCTGCGCTTCCTTCTCAAGAGAGATTATCCGGTGAGCATACTCATACAAAAGCTCGCCGGAATGAGTAAGCTTTGCGCTGCGGCCAACTCGCTCAAACAGCCTGACCTTGAGTTCCTGCTCGAGCGCCCGGATGTGCATGGATACTGCTGGTTGAGTAATGTAGAGCGTTTCAGCCGCTTTGCTGAAGCTGCCGGTCTCTACTATCGCACAAAAAGATTCCAGTTGCCGAATTTCCATGTCATTTATCACGTATAATTGTTGTCCTAAACAGTCTATCACGAATACTTATAGGTGTCATCAGTATTATTCATTGGACTAATTAATTATTACTGCCTATATTGAAGTGGAGGTAGTTTCCCATGCCAGTAACAGCAATAATCGGTACACAATGGGGAGATGAAGGCAAGGGACGGATTGTAGACCTGCTGGCAGAAGACGCAGATATAACTATCCGCTGCCAGGGCGGCGCAAATGCAGGCCATACAGTCATCAACCACATGGGCAAGTTCGCTCTTCACCTCGTTCCATCAGGAATATTCAGCAAAGCGATGTGCATCATAGGGACAGGAGTAGTTCTGGACCCATCAGGGCTGATGGATGAGCTCAAGGTGCTGGAAAACGCAGGTGTCGATACCGGAAATCTGATTATCTCAGACCGGGCACACATCGTTATGCCTTACCACATTCTCTTCGATAAGCTGGAAGAACAACGGCTGTCCAACCGTAAGATTGGAACTACCTTGAAGGGAATCGGCCCTGCCTACGGTGACAAGGTAGCAAGAATAGGCATTCAGGCTGGTGACCTGCTTGACGCTGATGTAGTTTCACAGAAAATTAAAGCAGCAGTCGAGCAAAAAAACCTGATTCTGGCAGCCATATATAACCACGAACCACTGTCAGCAGAAAATCTGATTGACTGGGCAATTGAAAACGGCCGTAAGTTGAAAGAAAGAATCAAACCCACCAGCCCAATAATCCGGGATGCTCTTTCCAAGGACAAAAACATACTGCTTGAAGGTCAGCTCGGAACCATGCGGGACATAGACTGGGGAGCATATCCGTATATAACAACGTCATCTACTGGCGCGGCTGGCTTGTGCCTTGGTTCCGGGATTCCGCCGACTGCCCTTAACCGGGTAATCGGCATAACAAAGGCATATACTACGGCAGTCGGTGCAGGTCCTTTCCCAACTGAGCTTTTTGATACAACAGGAGAGTTTCTCAGAAAACAAGGCAATGAGTTCGGGGCAACTACAGGCAGGCCAAGACGGACCGGCTGGTTTGATGCCGTTGCAGTCCGCTATTCAGCCCAGCTTAACGGCATAACAGAAATAGCTTTAACAAAAGTCGATGTGCTTGATGGAATGGAAACAATCAAGGTCGCGGTCGGCTACAAGCTGGATGGAGCAATCATAGACGGCATACCTCACGCAAACCGGATGGATGACGTTCAGCCGGTTTATGAGGAATTCGAAGGCTGGACAGGCTCAGTCAACGCAAGCTCTTACGAAGAACTGCCAAAAGCAGCCCGGAGATACGTTGAAAGACTTCAGGAACTGGTAGGAGTCCCTATCAGGTTGGTATCCATCGGCCCGGAGAGGGACAGCATCGTAGAAAACCCGTATCTGGTTGCAGCATAACCAATAAGTCACTTCACGTCAGCAGCATAACCTAGAGTCTGCTTCGTTTTTACGGTATTTAGCGGGGGTAAAGGCATTGTGGGGAACAAATTTCAGGAAGACCTGCAATGCCTGCATACTTTGGACAACCATATGAAGCAGCCCTGAGGCGTGCCAGACGAGAACGTGCCGAGCGGCTTGGCGGAATACATGTAGAAGATATGGTGCTTGGAGCCAACGACGGAATCATTACCACTTTTGCCGTCGTTGCAGGAGCCACTGGCGGCAGCCTGAGCACAGCAGTTATTCTCATCCTCGGATTCGCTAACCTCTTTGCCGATGCAGTTTCCATGGGAACCAGCAACTATCTTGGTAAACGTTCCCGAAGAGACTATGTAGATGCCCAACGCGAAATGGAGGAATGGGAAGTCCATCATACTCCTGAAGATGAAAAACAGGAGATTCGCGACATATTCCAGAAAAAAGGTCTGGAAAACGGAGAACTTGACACTGTAGTAGATGCAATCACGCAAAACCGGTCTGCCTGGGTCGATGTAATGATGAGCATGGAACTCGGGCTTGCCGAAAGCCCAAGCAGCCCCTGGAAACACGGAATGACTACAGCAGTAGCTTTCATAATAGCTGGTCTAGTCCCGCTTATCCCCTATCTCTTTTGCAGCGGAACGGTATGCTTTGGTATATCAGCCGTTGCAGCCGCAATTATGCTTTTTACAACAGGAGCGCTTCGGACACTGATAACCGGTGTCAACTGGCTACGTGGCGGGTTAGAAATCCTGGGAGTAGGTTCTGCAGCCGCACTTATTGCATACGGTGTCGGCCGGTTGATTGCATCGATTGCTTAAACAATGAGTTTCGCGCCTCGATACTGAAGTTTGATCTCCATCCTGCCATTATCTATATATGACCATCCAATTGGACGGTTACCAGGGGATAATTGCGCATGGATCCATCTATTAACAAAAGGCAGTTCCGCTTTGCGTATCTGCTGTTGATTGCGGCTACTTTAGCTGTTTACTGGCAGGTCATAGGCTTCGATTTCATCAATTTTGACGATAACTGTTATGTTGTAGAAAATCCTTCCATACAAAAAGGCTTAAGTCTCGACGGCATCAAATGGGCTTTCACTGCCTGCTACCATGCCACCTGGCAGCCTATGATATGGCTCTCCTATATGCTGGACTACGAGATAGCAGGGCTTAATCCGTGGATATACCATCTGACCAACCTGCTTTTTCATCTGGCAAACACGCTGCTCCTATTTATAGTAATGAACAGGATGACAAAAAAGATGTGGCCAAGCATGTTTGCAGCAGTACTCTTTGCCGTTCATCCATTGCATGTGGAGTCTGTTGCCTGGGTTGCAGAGCGCAAGGATGTCCTAAGCACATTCTTTTGGATGCTTGCTATCTTGTGCTACCTCAAATATCTGGAAAAACCAGGTTTGAAAGCCTATCTGGCAATTGCAGCCGTGTTTGTTTTAGGGCTTATGTCCAAACCGATGTTGGTCACGCTCCCAATTACTCTTTTGTTAATCGATTTTTGGCCGCTAGGCCGGTTAAAAGATTGTTCTGTTTGGAAACTTGTCCGGGAAAAAGTGCCGTTGTTTGCCATAACAGCCGTTGGATGCATAGTAGCGTATCTATCTCAGGCCAAAGGCGGCGCGGTAGGTTCGTTGTCCAGGTATCCGCTCGATGTCCGTATCGAAAACGCAATAATCTCCTACGTTGTTTATATCCGAAAGGCCATCTGGCCGGATGACCTTGGGATTTTCTATCCGCATCCTGGAAAAAACATCCAATTCTGGCAAGTATTAGCTGCCGGGCTGCTGCTGACAGCCATAACATGGCTTGCTGCCAGGCTGGTCAGGCGGTATCCGTATGTACTTATGGGCTGGCTGTGGTATGTAATCACGCTCCTGCCGGTTATAGGAATCGTCCAGATAGGAGGACATGCGCTTGCTGACAGGTTTACTTATGTCCCGCTCATCGGACTGATAATAATCGCAGTCTGGGGAGTGCCGGATCTTCTATCCAAGCCCTGCAAAAGCGCTGATGACTCACCTGCTCAGGCTCATCTTAAAGTCATTGCCGTTCTGGTCTCAGCAGTATTCACCTTTTGCGGCTACATCCAGACAACTCACTGGCAGAATAGCGCAACAATCTTCAGCCATACCATCGATGTGACATCAAAAGATAATTCGGTAGCTCAGAGCAACCTTGCGCTTGCACTTACGAACCAAAACCGATTTGAAGAAGCCATCCCTCACTATCATGAAGCACTCAGAGTCGTCCCTGGAAACGCGGATACAAGATGCAATCTGGCAATGACATTAATCAGCTTAAACAGGCTGGATGAGGCTGCCTGTGAGTGTCATAAAGTCATTCAGTTACACCCCGACTGCGCTCAGGCTTACAACCATCTGGGAGTCGTATATGCTAAACAGGGCAAGTATGAGCAGGCAGCAGTTAACTTTGCCAGAGCGCTGGAAATCCAACCAGACAAAGCAACTGCCAGAACAAACCTCATGAAGGTTCGGAAGATAATTGAAGAGAATAAAGGACCTTCGATAAAAACAAGCCGGACCACGCATGAGAACACGCATGGTCCGGCATCGTAAGCCGCTCAATAGCTTTTATTTAAGCTGCTGTTCCGAGGATTTCGCTCAAGTCCTGCTCTGGTGTGCTAATCGGCTTGATATTGAAGTTCTCCACAAGCACATTCAGCACGTTTGGAGTCACGAACGATGGAAGTGTCGGTCCAAGCCGGATATTCTTGATCCCAAGGTGAAGAAGCGTAAGCAGGATAGCCACAGCCTTCTGCTCATACCAGGACAGAATGAGAGAAAGTGGTAGGTCGTTTACCCCACATCCAAACGCTTCTGCCAGCGCTGAAGCAATCTTGATTGCTGAATAGGCATCGTTGCACTGCCCGATATCCAGAAGCCGCGGAATACCGCCGATGTCTCCGAACTCAAGCTTGTTGAACCTGTACTTTCCACAGGCAAGCGTAAGAATCACTGCATCATTCGGTACAGCCTGCGCCATATCGGTATAGTAGTTTCGCCCAGATTTGACCCCATCGCATCCGCCAATAAGGAAGAAATGCTTGATAGCGCCGCTCTTGACTGCATCTATGACCTTATCAGCCACGCCAAGCACAGCATTATGCCCAAAGCCTACAAGAATCGTCTTGTCTGGGCCGTCTTCAGTGAAACCTTCCGCTGCAAGCGCTGCATCTATAACCGGCTTGAAGTCTTTATTGGCAATATGAGTCACTCCCGGCCATGCTACAAGTCCGGTCGTGAATATCCGGCCTTTGTAGCTGTCTTTTGGCCGCTGTATGCAGTTGGTGGTCATCAGGATAGCGCCTGGGAACTGATCGAAATCCCTTGCCTGGTCCTGCCATGCGCCTCCATAGTTACCAACCAGGTGCTTGTAAGCCTTAATCTTGGGATAGCCATGAGCAGGAAGCATCTCGCAGTGCGTGTAGACATTTATTCCAGTGCCTTCTGTCTGCTTGAGCAGTTCTTCAAGGTCTTTCAGGTCATGACCGGAAACAAGAATCGCCTTGCCTTTGACCGGCTCAGTGCGGACAGGAGTCGGAACAGGATTGCCATAAGCCCCGGTGTTTGCTGCATCCAGCAAAGCCATAACTTTCAGGTTAAGCTCTCCAACCTTCAAGCTGCGTGTTATCAGTTCATCGGTTGTCGGGTTATCTATGGCTAGATAATTGAGCATGTCGTGGAATTCAGCATAGACGCTGTCATCTTCCTGACCGAGAATCTGAGCATGATCAGCATAAGCAGCAGTGCCTTTGAGTCCGTATGTAAGAAGCTCTCGAAGCCCTGCTACATCTTCACCCAGCGCCTCAATCCTGCCGGGAATGGAGACCTGCTCTCCCTGCTTGACCAGACCTTCCAGACTATCTGCCGGAGTCCACTTTGCAGGCCCGCCAAGTGTCTCAACAGGTTCGCCAGCCTTCGCTGCTGCAGCTTCATACATTGCTTTTGCCCGGTCGCGCAGTTCAGCAGCCTTATAAAGGAGTTTTTGAAGTCTCTCGGGGTCAAAATCTACATTAGTAACAGTCGAGAAGAGGGCTTCGATAACGAATACATCTATCTCCCGGTCCGAAACACCGAATTTTCTTGCTCTATGGGCATACATAGAGACTCCTTCAGTCGCATAAAGCAGTAAATCCTGAAGCACTGCTGTCTGCGGATCTTTTCCGCATACTCCAAAGGTAGTGCATCCTTTTCCATTTGCTCTTTGCTCACACTGATAGCAATACATTGTTTTGGTTGTCCTCCTGTTTTGCAATTCTTTAAATATAAACTTTTACCTGTTTGCAGCTACTGCTCCGGTGCAGTCTTATAACCTGACCTAACCTGCCTCTATTGCCTTTCTACTATCCGGGCAGCTTTACTTCTGACTTTATTTTTGAATCATCAGCAAGCTGTGTAAGAGTCGTTTTTGAAAAGTATTCTCCTGCCTCTCTGTTGATGACTTCAAGCAGCTTACCGAGGATACACATCTGCCGACCACATACCGGCTGACCCATAAGACATTCCGACATTGTTAGCGGCCCCTCTATCGCTTCGTAGACATCGAGCAGAGTTATAGAATCAGCCGGTCTAGCCAACCTTACCCCACCTTTTGGCCCGCGACTGGATTCCAGAAGCCCTGCCTTTGCCAGCCGCTGGCATACCTTTGATAAATGGTGCTCCGATACACACAGGGAAGATGCAATTTCATGGACTGAGACCAGTTTATCCGTCGTTTCAGATAAAGCAGTCATCATATGAAGTGCAAGCGATGCAGCTTCCGATATTCTCAACATGTGCGGCATAAATACTATCTCCAGCAAGGCTATTTCGGTATTACAGTACTAAAATACCCTAATTAACCACTGGTGTCAACATGAAAATCAAAAAATTATGGAGAATTATTCCTCAGCATTATAAACCTGGATTACCCATACACAAGCGAGGTCTTAAACCTGAAGGTGTCGAAGTTTACAACTGGACAATTTTCTACCTGGAGGTTGTAACGTGAAAGTCCGGATATTGGGAACTGCGGCGGCTGAAGGCTGGCCTGGATTGTTCTGCGGGTGTGAGACGTGCAAAAAAGCACGTGCAGCAGGCGGCAAAAACCTGAGAAGCCGTGCCTCTCTGCAGATAGACGACTTTTACAAGATAGACTTCCCTCCTGATACCTTTTACCACGTCATGAAATACGGCCTCGACCTTTCCAGGCTCAGATATCTATTTATCACGCACTCACATGAAGACCATTTTGCAAAGGATGAGTTCGAATACATTCTGCCTGGATTTGCACATAATGTCGAAGCTCCAATCAGAATTTACGGCAATTCGGCGGTTATAGATGCACTCAAACAGATTAAAGAAAGCTCTGATGCTCCAGAAGGTCTTGTCGAGTTGACTGAAATAAAACCATTTGAGCCTGTAAAAGCTGACTATCTCACATTCACACCCATCAAAGCTGAACATAAGTATTCTGAGCAGGCTGTAAACTACCTGGTGCAGTCTGAATCAAAAACGATGCTTTACGCTTCGGATACAGGAAGATACTCTGAGGCAGCGATAGAGTTACTATCCCGACAGAAGATAGACATTGCTGTTATTGAATGCACTCTTGGCCTGCTTCCGTGGGAACCTCGGACCCACATGACCTTCGGTGCAGTGCTGGAATTGAGAGATATGCTGGTAAAGTCAGGCGCAGTCGATTCGAATACCCAACTGGTCATAACTCATTTCTCTCATAACATCGGGCTGCTGCATGAAGAACTGGAGCAGATTGCATCTCCTGAAGACTTCACCGTAGCTTACGATGGGATAATGTTGGAAGTATAAAGTCAACAGCAATTAATGATGTAAATCAGCGAACAAGACTAAAACAGTTACGAGTTGCGAGTGATGAGTTTTTATGTGACGATGCATATAAGCATGCTCGTCACTCAAAACTACTTTAGATGCATTGGTGCGGGTTTTTGGCGCCGACGCATTTAACTCGTCACTCATCACTCGTAACTACTTCGCCTTGACACACTACTCCTGAGGCACCTATAATGAACCGGGTGGTGGATCCAAACCTTATGTTTGCGTAAACATAAGGTTACTTTATTGTTACAGTATCCACAAGTTGACATAACAAGGGCTTTTTTTGCCTTAGCTCCACGGTTGAGACCAGAACATGAATCATGAATAAAGAACTTCTTCTTACAGCGGGCATCCATTTATTGGTGGCTATTGTCATCCTCGGCTTCATCCTTTTTGTAGTCATGTATATGATATGGGGCCTCAGACGGATTATGGGGTTCATGCAGGTGCGAATCGGGCCGAACAGACTTGGCTGGCAGGGATTGCTGCAAACACCAGCAGATGCGTTGAAACTCCTTCAAAAAGAGGATGTTATCCCCAAAGGGGCTGACCGCTGGCTTTTTACGATTGCTCCGATAATCGTGTTCGTTCCTGCTTATATGGTCTATGTGGTGATGCCATTCGGTGATGGGCTTATTGCCAAAGACCTGAATATCGGAATCCTGTATGTCAGCGCTATTACGAGCATCGCTGTAATTGGAATTGTTATTGCAGGATGGGCTTCGAACAACAAATGGTCTCTGCTTGGAGCGTTCCGCGCAGCCGCGCAGCTTGTAGCTTATGAAGTCCCGATGATACTCGCTCTGTGTGTTCCTGTCATATTCGCAGGCTCATTGAGAATGGGCGGTATCATCGAGGCTCAGGAAGGCGGTTGGTTCACAAACTGGTTCATTTTCAGAGGTTATGGAATCCCTGCGCTGGCGTTTTTAATCTATATGGCCGCCGGACTAGCTGAAGTCAACCACATACCTTTTGATATCATGGAAGCCGAGTCTGAGCTGGTCGCCGGATTCAACGTGGAATACAGCGGAATGAAGTTCGCGCTGTTCTTCCTTGAGGAATTTGCAGCAGCGTTTACGATTTGTGCCATAGCAGTGACCCTCTTCTTTGGAGGTTGGCACGCTCCGTTCCCATTCCTTGGAGAAAACCTTACCGGCATTGCCAAAATGGCTGTATCATTGTTCTGGTTCCTGGCTAAGACAGCCGTGTTTGTTTTTGTTCTGATGTGGATTCGCGCTACCTGGCCTAGAGTCAGGGTGGACCAGTTGATGAACTTTGGCTGGAAAGTAATGATTCCTATGGGGCTTTTTATACTTCTGGCTGCAGGCACTGTAGTTACGCTAGGCTGGGTTAAGCTATGAGAAAGAACCGCTCGCTATTTTATGAGATTATATATACCTTCATCAGCCTTGCAAAGGGTATGGCAGTTACCTTCGTCAATATGTGGCGTAAGAAAGTTACGCTTATGTATCCCGAAAAACGATGGGAACTGCCGGATAACTACAGAGGAATACCCACACTGCCTACCGACCCAGCAACCGGCAAGGACAAGTGTCTTGCCTGCGGTTCATGCGCCCGAGTCTGCCCCGAGCAGATAATCACCATCGAACACGAGGTTGGAGAAGACAAGAAACGCAGGCTCAAAGAGTTCAAAATAGATGTTTCCCGGTGTATGTTCTGCGGATTATGCACCGAAGCATGTCCCACTAAGGGACTGGCCATGAGCCATCACTACGAGCTTACCAGTTTTACAAAGGAAGAGATGGTCTACAATCTGGAGAAACTCCACGAACTGGGTGGACAATTCCCTGCTGAACCTGAGCCTGAAAACACCGGCGAGGATTCTGATAAGCAGGATGAAAAAGCAGTAGGAGGCGAGAAATAAATGGAGATAACCGGCTATAACGTCGCTTTCATTGCTATTGCAGCGATGACCGTTACTTCCGCCATATTCGTAGTAACGCTTCCGAACATCCTGCGCTCTGCACTCTTCCTTATGTTCACGTTTATCGGCGTCGCAGGGCTTTACGTGCTTGCTAATGCTGAAATTCTTGCAGCTATGCAGTTGCTGATATATGTCGGTGCAATTACCGTTTTGATTCTGTTCGCAATAGTGCTTACTCAGCAGCTTATGGGCGCACGGATAACACAGACCAGCCGCAACATCGTATTAGGTGGAGTAGCAGCTATTGCCGTATTTGCATTCATTGCAACGACCTTTGTGAGCCATTTTAGTAAAGGCTCTGATATGATAGCAGCACAGCCTGCAGTGCCGACATCCGACCCTCTGCTCATGATTGCCAAGATGCTCATTCAGCCTTATGTGCTTCCGTTTGAGCTTGCGTCGTTCATACTTCTGGTTGCGATGGTCGGCGCTATCGTTATCGCAAAGGAGGATAAAGACTAGATGCCTCCGCTTTCCTGGTATCTCTATGTTTCAGCAGCGCTTTTCGCCCTTGGTCTGTTCGGTATGATGACCCGGCGGAACTCGATTGCCATGCTCATGTCCATCGAACTAATGCTTAACGCTGCAAACATCAACCTGGTGGCTTTTTCTGCATATTTGAGAGGTCACACGATGGTTGGACAAATGTTTGCGCTTTTCGTAATCGCACTGGCAGCCGCCGAAGCCGCCATAGGGCTTGCAATCGTTATTAATATCTACAGAACCGTCAAGCACATCGATGCTGACGAGATTAATTTGATGAAGTGGTAAGCAGATGATGAGTTTAGCTTGGTTAATACCGGTAATACCGCTGCTTATGTTCGCGGTTATAGTCTTTTTGGGCCATAAGCTCAAGGACAAATCCGCTTACTTGTCTATCGCTGCCATTGCAGCATCATTTTTAGTCTCGGTTGCGGTTGCTTATGACTGGTTTATCATCCACCACGGGCATGGCACGGCTGAATTTTTGATTCCCTGGGCTCCCGTCGGCACGGATGTCATCAGGATGGGATTTGCTGTCGATTCACTCACAGTGATGATGCTCTTTGTCGTCACAATAGTGAGTATGATGGTGCAAATATTCTCTATCGGCTATATGCATGGTGATGAGCGCTACCCAAGGTTCTTCGCCTTCTTGTCGCTTTTTACCGCTGCAATGCTCTCGCTGGTCATCGCCAATACGCTGCTTTTGATGTATATCAGTTGGGAGCTTGTCGGTCTGACATCCTACCTGCTGATTGGATTCTGGTTCCAGAAACCTGAAGCAATGCGTGCGGCAAAGAAGGCGTTCCTCGTAACAAGAGTCGGCGATGTAGGCTTCTTCCTTGGCCTGCTGCTTCTTTACCTGAATACGGGAACTGTGGAGCTTTCAGGAATATTCGCAAAAGTCGAAGAAATGGCCCTTCACCCGGTCAGCGTGCCTTATCTTGGAGCAATTGCTGCCGTAATCCTTGGAATTTTCGCTTACGGTTTCGCTGGCGCGATACTGAAAGGTATCAAGCGGGTTCCTGTTGCGATATTTATCGGGCTTGCTGTATTTGCGCTGGCTTGGTTCCTGATTCCGCACGGTGCGGTCAAGCTGACGCTCGCATCCATAGCTGCACTGCTCATTTTCTGGGGCGCAGTCGGTAAATCCGCTCAGTTCCCGCTGCATGTATGGCTTCCTGACGCAATGCAAGGCCCGACTCCGGTCAGTGCCCTCATCCACGCTGCTACAATGGTCGCTGCCGGTGTCTATCTGGTTGCCCGGATGTATCCAGTCTTCCATGCTGACATGACTGCGCTCAATATAGTTGCCGTAGTCGGAGCTTTTACCGCCGTTTTCGCAGCGACGATGGGCATTGTGATGAACGATATCAAGCAGGTACTTGCCTATTCCACCATCAGCCAGTTGGGATATATGATGATGGGCCTTGGCGTAGGCGGTTACACAGCCGGTATGTTCCACCTAATGACGCATGCCTACTTCAAAGCGAATCTCTTCCTTGGCTCAGGAAGCGTTATCCACGGCACAGGAACCCAGGATATGCGAGAAATGGGCGGACTCAGAAAGAAGATGCCCTGGACGTTCTTGACATTCATCATTGCGACGCTTGCACTCATAGGTTTCCCGCTTACTGCCGGATTCTACAGCAAGGATGAAATCCTGCTCTCAGCTTACTACTGGCACGGCGGCAAGTGGATATTCTACGCCGGAGTGCTGGGCGCGTTCATGACAGCATTCTATATGACCAGATTGGTTGCGATGACCTTCTTTGGTCAGCCGAAAGACCCGAAAATCCACGCGCACGAAAGCGGCAAGGTTATGCTAATTCCGCTTTTCGTGCTTGCTACGCTTTCAATACTTGCAGGTTATGTTGGCACGCCATGGAAAAACATCATCGGACAATATGTAACCTTCGGTCATGGCGGCCACCATGCGTTTTCCTTAAGTGTAATGCTTGCAGGAACACTTGCTGGGTTCCTAGGCATCGGACTTGCTTCGTTAATCTGGATTTGGCCTGTGATTAGAATCGCATCGCTTGCTCCGGCCCTAGGTTGGGTGCAGACGCTTGTAGCTAACAAGTGGTATATGGACGACATCTACGATATCATCGTCATCCGTCCGCTGATGATTACCGCACGTGCAATGTTCGCCGTTGACAGATATCTTATCGACCTCACCGTCAATGCAGTTGCGTGGATTACTATGAAGCTTTCCAACGCATGGGCGTTGTTCGATAAATACGTTGTAGACGGACTGGTCAACCTGGTGGCAGAGACTACAAAGGTAGGCGGACGAGTTCTCAGATACGTCCAAACCGGTGTAGTCCAGCAGTACGCTTTTATTCTGGTTATTTGCCTGCTCTTGATGAGCTGGTTCTTTATTTATAGATAAAAACAATTTACGGCTGTAGTAGATAGCTAAACAGAGGTACGACTTGATGGATTCATGGATTCTGACTCTGATAACATTCATACCGCTCCTTGGCGCTGTGGTGATTCTGTTCATCCCACGCAGCCAGTCGGGTGCAATCAAATGGACAGCAGTTGGGATAAGCTTTATCCCACTGGTGCTGTCAATCCTGCTCTGGTCATGGTACAACCCGAATGGGCTTCAGTTCCCGGAGGGCGCGCAGTTTATGGTGAACCTGCCGTGGATAGACCAGATAGGTGTCCGCTACCTGATGGGAGTGGATGGTATCAGCGTTCCGATGGTCTTCCTGACGACGCTGCTTGTCACCCTGTCTCTCATCTACTCTCTCTTTATCGAGAACAGGTCGAAGGAGTATTTCTGGCTGTTCCTGCTGCTTGAAACAGGAATGCTCGGAACGTTTATGGCACTGGATTTCTTCCTGTTCTATGTTTTCTGGGAGCTTACACTGGTGCCGATGTATTTCCTGATAGGCATCTGGGGCGGTCCGAGAAGAGAATATGCAGCCATCAAGTTCTTCCTTTACACGCTTGTAGGCAGCGTTGTGATGCTGCTTGCAATACTTGCAATGTATTTCGCCACTCCAGGCACAGGACTGTCCAGCCATACATTCAGTATGCTTGCTATGGCAGATGCCGGGATGGATATAAGACTTGGAAGTGTCTTAGCACCGCTTGTTTTCTGGGGACTGTTCCTCGGATTTGCCATCAAAGTGCCGATATGGCCGTTCCATACATGGCTTCCTGATGCTCACGTCGAAGCGCCGACTGCTGGAAGCGTTATTCTGGCTGGTGTTCTTCTGAAAATGGGAACTTACGGTTTCCTGCGCGTGCTGCTTCCGATACTACCGGACATGAGCCAGAGGTTCTGGATGCATCTTGCTATTCTCGCGCTTATTTCCATCATCTACGGTGCTCTGGTAGCGATGGCGCAGAAGGATTTGAAGAAACTTATTGCCTATTCCAGTGTAAACCACATGGGATATGTGATTTTAGGGATAGCAGCAGCAGTTGCGGTCTCCAGTACGGCAAGTGTGACCGACCGGGCGATGGCGTTGAACGGCGCGATGCTTCAGATGTTCAACCACGGTGTGATTACAGGCGCACTCTTTCTTCTGGTCGGCGTTATCTACGAACGGGCACATACTAGAGACCTGGATGCCTTTGGCGGACTCTGGGCCAGAGTGCCTATCTTCGGCGGATTGTTCCTGGTGGCATGTTTTGCATCACTTGGCCTGCCTGGGCTTTCGGGATTCGTTGGAGAGTTGTTCGTCTTCAGAGGCGCGTTCGCTTCAAGTATCCTGATTACCGCTCTGGCAACCATTGGTATTGTCATAACAGCGGCTTACTTGCTCTGGACCATTCAGCGCGTGCTGCTTGGTCCGGCTAACCCGAAATACGAAAAACTGCCCGATGCCGACACAAGAGAAGTTGTCAGCCTTGCCCCGCTTATGGCGCTGATGATAGCATTCGGCATCTGGCCTAAACCTATACTCGATATAATAAACACAGCATCCACAGCTATTGCCAGGATGTTCGGATAAGGTTTCGAACCTATGACCAAATACGACTTGATTTACGTCGCGCCAATATTGATGCTGGCGGTTTCCGGGTTGATTGTGCTTATTGTAGGCACAATTACCGACCGGTTTCCAAAGGGCAGGCTCAACCACTGGTTCCCGCCTGAGTTCCTGTCTATTGAGCTGATGATACTGACCGTCGGGCTGGCGGTTGCTGCGCTCAGGATGACCATCCGGCACGACCCGATGGCTTTCTTCGAGCTTATGCCATCGAGAAATCCGCTTCTGCTTATAGACCCGTTCGCGGCGTTTATGGGGCTGATTGCGGTTGTAGGGACTCTTGTGGTTGTGGTTTTGTCGCTTGAATACTTCGGCGACCATAATACGAGGCATAGAGGCGAGTATTATACGCTGTTGTTCTTTGCCACGTCAGCAATCCTGCTGGTAGCCGCTTCTACCGACCTTTTGATGATTTATCTATCGCTCGAGTTCTTGAGCCTGTCGTCTTATGTCCTGGCAGCGTATTGGAAGAACGATGAAAAATCCAGCGAAGCCGGAATCAAGTATTTCCTGTTCGGAGCCGTATCATCTGCTGTGATGCTTTACGGCATGTCCATGCTCTATGGACTGACGAACTCAACGAACCTCGACGCTATAGCTTCGACTCTGGCATCTGGCAACCTTGCCGGAGCTTCAAGTGCGGTGTTAGGCGCTGTATTGATGGTACTTGTAGGTCTTGGATTCAAGCTTGCACTGGTTCCGTTCCATCTATGGGCTCCTGATACGTATGAGGGAGCACCTACCCCGATTACTGCGTGGCTATCTGTTGCCTCCAAGGCTGCGGGGCTTGCGGTCGTGACCCGCTTCCTGCTTGTAGCTATCCCGCAAAGCGCTGGAATAGACTGGTATACGATTATTTTAGTTCTTTCAGCCGTGAGTATGACGCTTGGCAATATGGTGGCTATCACCCAGAAAAACATCAAGAGAATGCTGGCATATTCCAGCATCGCTCAGGTAGGATATATGCTGGTTGGAGTGCTTGCAGCAGCAGCGGCAATTACACCCAACTCATTTGGCTCTGCAATAAGTGTTGGGTATCTTGCGGTTTCTGGAGAGAACCTTGGGACATCGAACTACGGACTGGCAGGACTGCTTATTTACGCTGCGAGCTACCTATTCATGAACCTCGGGGCGTTTGCTGTGGTTATTGCTGTTGAACGGCGCACTGGGTCGTCTGATATAGAAGCATTCGCAAGGCTGGGCAAGCGTGCTCCGTTCCTGGCTGCATCGTTAGTAGTATTCTTCCTGTCACTCGCAGGTATTCCGCCGACAGCGGGATTTATCGGCAAGTTCTACGTCTTCGCCGGAGCCATCCAGACAGCCAGAACTGACCTCTTGGTCTTGGCTTTGATTGCAGTAGCCAACAGCGTTATATCGGTCTATTATTACTTCAATGTAACCCGCTGGATGTATTTTGACAAAACCGAACCAGGTCAGTCACCGGAAGATTCAAGTAGCAAGCAGCGGATTTACACATCATTTCCCACGATGGCTACTGTAGTCCTGATGCTGGTATTCACCATTGCAATAGGCTGCATCCTCGCCGCACCGGTAATCAAACTGGCCCAGTCGGTTGTGCTTTGAGATGTTATTAGTAGTGATTGATTGAGATACATATCCGTAGTGGTCTCAAATAATAGCAGATAGCATGGAAGCGGGCAAATACCCGCAGAATAACCGCCCGGGATACATATCCCGGGCGATCAATGGGTACGGTTTATGCTCATAGAACACCTGGGATACATATCTCGGCGTTCAGTAGGTAAAGTTTACGCTTATGATCACCCGGATACATATCCCTAGTAGTCAGTAGGTAAGATTTACGGTTATGATCACCTGGAATGCATATCCCGAGCAGCCAGTAGGTAAGATTTACGCTTATGATCACCTGGAATGCATATCCCGAGCAGTCAGTAGGTAAGGTTTACGCTTATGATCACCCGGGATGTGTATCCCGGGTGCAAGTTTGGCGGATATTTATCCGCCTAAAACAATCTAAACGGTAATCCACCTTTTCTGACATACAAGGAGCCTATTATGTCGCAAAGTTACCGAGTTGCCGAAGCAGGATACCCTTACTTTATCACCAGTACAGTTCTTCATTGGATCTCCATTTTTAGTCGAGATGACTATTTTAAGGTCCTGGTCGACAGCTTTAATTACTGCATCAAGAACAAAGGGCTCATTGTTCACGCTTATGTCCTGATGCCCAATCATTTTCATGCTGTGCTAACTCAATCTGAGGGCAAGTTGTCTGATGTAGTCCGAGACATGAAAAGACATACTGCAAAGACAGTCGGATTAAAACTTGAGCCTGATGGTCGATTAATGTGGTTACGCAGCTTCCATAACGCTGCCAAAACACCTGACGGAATAAAGCTATGGAAAGATGAGTTCCATCCTGAGCAGATATATAGCCAAAAATTCTTTGAGCAAAAGGTGGATTACATACATAACAATCCCGTCCGTGCCGGATACGTAGTTGATCCGTGTTATTGGAAGTACTCAAGTGCCGGGTTTTATTATAAACAGGAGCCGTCTGTTATTGATGTTACGCCTATTATGTGGTGATAATAAATGGCTGAGGAGCGGGTAAATACCCGAAAAACATCCGCCCTGGATAAATATCCAGGGCGATCCTGAAATATAACTCCCTCCTCATCACCCGAATCTTTATCTAATACCTCATAATTTCTCTGATAGCTTCTGCCAGCCTTTCTGGTGTATTCGAGCCTAGAAGTATATGGCTGCCGTCGGTATAGTCTATCCGCACGCCTCGGTTTCCCATTGGGTTATACGCTCTTCCGCCTCTGCCGAGCCTTAATCCCCAGCCTCCGTAATCACGGAGTGGGCTGTATGTCACTGCTTCGACCTTCGTAACACCTTCAAGCGGTATTTTGCGAAACGACAGGTGAAACGGTAAATATCGGAAAAAAAGCCCATCCGTACGTACCTCTATTTCCAGATGGCTGAACCAGAAGAATACGAGTAACAGTAGTGCTCCTGCCGAATACAGTCCTAGAAACCATATTGACATCTCCGATTGCTGGAATGCAGCCATAAACGCTACTAATGAGATAAGGACTGATATCAAAATCACTGCAAGCAGCCAGGGCTGCCGCGAATACTGCGTTTCCCTATGAATCACATTCCCTTGCTGGGCCATATTATCTCCTTATACAAACATCACAAGGCCGTTCCGAGCGTCCCATCATCCATTTTATCATTACATCGGCCTCTTATTCTGCTCAAGCAGCCCCAACAGCTTTTCTAGTCTTCGGACACGGGTATCTTCCTTCTTGGCATCAAAATACAACCCTACAAATTGCTTCTTAACTGACATAGACATCTTTTGGAAGTTCAAAAAGGCTGTTTCGTTAACGCTTATCAGTCCACTGAAATAGTCTATCTGCTCCTGGGTAATCGGTGACTGCCGTAGGTCATCCCAGATCCCATCCTGTTTTGCCCGTTCGATGGCCTTCATCCCCCATTCCGTCATGCTTCCGTCTGCTATCAGTCTTTCCACAATGCCCTTGTTCCTTTCCGACCAACGGCTGCCCTTCCTGCGAGGTGCAAAATACTTCAGATAGACAGTATCATCTATGCTGTTAATCTGACCATCGATCCACCCGAAACAAAGTGCCTCTTCCAGTGCCTCATCAGCCCGGATAGTCTGCAGTTCCTTCTTCTTGCTAAAGGTCAACCATATCCCTTCACCACGAGAATGATTGTCCATTAACCAACTCCGAAAATCCTCCCGGTTCCTGAAAACAATCTGTTCCTTCACTTATAACTCCATTACTGAATTCCAGGTAAATACTCTCAAGACATCCACCCAGGATAAATATCCAGAGTAATCAATCTCAGGCGCTTGTTCGCACGGGATATGTATCCCAGGCGCAGGTCAGGCGGATGTGTATCTCGAGCAATCCTGCCTGTGCATTCCTACACCCGAATCGACTCCACCACCTGGGCCAGTTCTTCCGGCTTTTCTGACCCTATGATCACTTGCCTGTTCCCGTTATGATGGATGATAACGAATTTCTTGCTGTTGGCTGAAAAAAATCTGCCCCTGGTCTTGATAAAAGCACGATGAGCACCAAAACCACGGAGTTCATTGCCTGAACAGACATCAACCTTATCAATATCAGCCGCAGGGATTATTAAATGAGGTTTTGAGTTTCTATTAAAAAAGAAGATATAGCCCACTTGCACTTCGTTAGTGCGGACTTCCATACGGATTCGAGTTATCAACTGCAGAATAAGCGAACATACGGCAATGAAAAATGCAAAAACCAGTGACAAAGTAAAAACAGGAGGGGAATATGTAATTCTTCCAACGGCAATAATGCAAAAAAATGCAGTAATAGACTAATCCAGAAAGGGCTGTTGCAATCAAAAACCGTAAGAAAAACAGAAAGCTCATACGATACCGCTGAATTTCTAAAAACAGGACCTCACTACCATCAGTCGAACTCAACTCTCTCTCCTCAAGTTTGTTCGCACGAGATATGTATCCCAGGCACTGGTCTGGCGTATATGTATCAGCCTGATTCTGCCTGCATCACAGATAACGTGCCGCCAGACGATATATACAATACACAGCCGCCCAAAACAGCGTTCCAACAAACCCGGCTCGTGCCATTATCCTGCCTACAAACCGTCTTTCATTCTTGAAAAGCCCCCAGTAAATCAGCCCAACTATTACAGGCAGCACCGGAACAGCAAATCCTGTGGCTGTGGCTATCTTGCGGCTAAATCCACCGTATCTGGAAGCATACAGCTTAGGTTCGGTGGAGAAGCCGAACTCCTCCACCGATACATCATTCGCATAGCAGACAATGCATAGCTCGCTGTTGATGCAATTATCGCACACCCAGGTGCCGCACCGCATACACGGCCATTTGCCTTCAACTCTACGGCAGATTTCACACTTCGGAAGGGGCTTGTCTTCCATGAGCCTATGCCCCGAACTTCTCCTGGATTGCCATCAACTGAGTCAGAATGTTCATGATGTAGCAACCTCGGATTCTATGCAAGCCGCCGCTCGTTACGGAACGCTCGTCAAAATGCATGACTTTGTCCGTACGGACACCAGGTCCCCAGAAAGCAATCGGGACAGGGTCACCGGAGTGGTCTTTCACGCTAATCGGAGTCGAATGGTCCGCAGTCAGCGCAATGTAGGTGTTCTCATCTACGTTATCGAGCAGATAGCCGACCATCTCGTCCATTATCTGGATGAAATCCACCTTGACTTGCGCTTTTGCATCGTGTCCAGCGACATCCGGGCCTTTTACATTGCAGAGGACGAAATTATGGTCTTTCAGCGTTTCGATAATCGCCTTCGCCATAGCAATCAGGTTGGAATCCAGCCCACCGGTCGCCTCGGGCACATCGATTATCTTCATCCCGACATACTTAGCCACTCCCTTGATAAGCCCCGTCTCAGCAACACAGGCGCTGGTCAGACCGAACCGCTCATTTATGGGTGTCAGACTAGGAGCAAGCCCAGCACCTCTCGGAAGGATGATATTCGCTGGTTTCTGCCCACTGGCCTCGCGAGCCTTGTTGACCGCGTGGTCTTTGAGCGCTTCATACGACTTTTTGACAAACTGGTTCACGATTCTGGCTGTCTTTGCGCTTGCTGCATCGTTTGGATCGACCGGCTTTGCTTCGTGGACATGAGCGCCTTCTACATGCGGGTCAGTATCGGTTATATTCGCGCCAAGCCCAGGCCCTCTCAAGACCAATGCGCCTCTGTGGGCAACCGATTCCTTGAACAGGCACGTAACATCCTCTATCTGCATCCCGTTGACTGCTGCAGCAAGCTGTTCTGTGCCTTCGGTAATCCTGCCGGCTCGGCGGTCTGTGACTACCATATCGTCATTTACAGTGGTGAAGTTGCATCTGAATGCGACATCTCCCTGTTTGACATCCATTCCGATACCTGCAGCCTCAAACGGGCCTCTTCCTGTGTAGCACTCATACGGGTCATAGCCAAGCAGGGCTAAATGTGAAGTATCGCTGCCTGCGCGAACGCCAGGAGCTATTGGGTCCATAATCCCGCATTCGCCTTCGGCTGCCAGCCGGTCCATATTAGGCTTTTCTGCTGCCTCAAGCGGTGTTCTTGATCCAAGCTCTGCTACGGGCCTGTCCCCCAGCCCATCGCCGACTAAAAGTATTCCTTTAGGTCCTTCCATCAATTCCTCCATGTAGCTGTTATCTGTAAGCCATCAGCTTGTATTAAAAGACAGGTCATACCTCCGAATTATTGCCTGCTGATGGCTATTAATCACGGTTCAATGCACAAGTGTTGCAGCCGGTATGGCTTTCCTCAAACCATCCGGCATTTCCACAATCAGACTTCCATGCTCATCCACATCCACTGCCGTGCCCTGGATTTTGCCTCCGTTCATTGAGACTGTAACAGGTCTGCCTGTGGTCGTTTCCAAATCCCGCCAGTCCTGTAAAATCCTGCCAAATCCCCTGGCTCTGTAGACATTGTAGACGATATCAAGGTCAGCCAAAAACGCCTTCAGCACGATTTCCATATCGACAGGTCTGCCGACCTCAAGAGCAATGCTGGTTGCAGTCGATGTAATCTCCTCAGGAAGCTCTGTCCAGTTCACATTGATGCCGACTCCCAATATCGCCGCACCTTTTGCTGCTTCTACGATTATCCCGGATATCTTCAACCCGTCTACCTGCACATCATTCGGCCATTTTATCCTTGGTTCCAGTCCGCAGCAGTCCCTGAGCGTGCCTGCGACCGCTACGGAAGCAACAAACGCCAACTCGCCCATCCTCTCAGGCGGCAGGTTCGGCCTGAAGATAACCGAAACAAGCAGGTTCGCTCCGGGAGGAGACAACCAGACACGCCCACGGCTGCCGCGGCCTTTGGTCTGCTCAGATGCAACGACGACCGTACCCTCCGAAGCGCCTTCTTCAGCCAGCTTTTTGGCTATATCGTTTGTCGATTCCACCTTTTCGAACCGGTGAATCGTCGTTCCTATCATTTTTCGAAGTCCAATCCGATATCCAGCGATTTTACAGAATGGGTAAGCGCACCGACAGATATTAAATCGACTCCTGTGGCAGCGATATCAGCGATTGTTTGCTCATTGACTCCACCGGATGCTTCAAGGACAGCCCTTCCTGCGGTGATTTCAACTGCCTGGCGCATCGTTTCTATGTCCATATTATCGAGCAGCACGGCATCAGCGCCGGAATCCAGTGCCTCAGTAAGTTCATCGAGCGTTCTGACTTCGACTTCCACCTTCAGCGTATGAGGAGCGCCAGCCTTGGCCGCTGTGACCGCATTGCGAACTCCTCCAGCAGCTATTATATGATTATCCTTTATCAAAACGCCATCATACAGCCCAAATCGGTGGTTATAACCGCCGCCGACTCGAACTGCGTATTTTTCCAAAGCTCTAAGCCCAGGGGTTGTCTTGCGGGTATCCACTACCTTCGCCTTTGTGCCTTCTACAAGGCTGACGAAGTAAGCGGTCTTTGTGGCGATACCGGAGAGCCTCTGCAGGAAATTGAGCGCTATCCGCTCTCCTGCAAGAAGAGACCTGCTCCGGCCTTCGACTACTGCCAGCGCTTGCCCCCTGCTCACCCTGTCACCGTCTGATACAATTCTTTCAAACCGCACATGGGGGTCCACAACAGAAAACGCCATCTCGGCAGCATCCATCCCGGCAATCACACCGTCTTCTCGAACAGAAATTACCGCCCGAGACACAGCCTGTTCCGGCACAGTCAGCATAGAGGTAATATCCCCTGTGCCGATATCCTCTTTAAGCGCCGATTCAACTACCGCTCTAAGCCAAATGGTATCGCTCAACATATTTTCCGTCCCACAAGACCTCTTATTGGTGCAATGGCCGGGAAACCCCGGCCATTGCAGATATTATAACATTAACAGATTAGATTGCTTGCTAAAATCACTCGAAGTCCTTCTCTATTACCTTCAATGAAGGCTCGAACACCTTTACTTTCGCCTGTTTGCGGTTTTCTCTCATCTGTTCATCGAATTCCGGACTCATCCGAGCGAGTTCATAGGCCATCTGCCCCTCTATCATCTGCTTGACCTTATCAAACTGTATATTCATAGGAGGCACTTTCTCGCCTGTTTTGAGGACTATCCATATAGACTGTTCACTTTCCTCAGGTTTGAACTCAAGCGGATTGCTGACCTTGCCCTGTGGAGTGTTGAAAGCGAGTCTTGCAACTTCCGGCACCACATCCGGGCCGCTCTTTGGGACAATAGTCGGTGCTGCCTGTCCGCCGAACTCCTCAACAGCCTTTGTGAATTCAGCGCCGCCGCGAGCTTTCTTCACTGCTTTCTCGGCAGATTCCTTGTTCTGGAACATTGCCATTTCTACCTTGACCCGCTCAGGCAAGTCATACAAACGGTTCTTGTCCATATCGTAACGTGCCTGAACATCCTTGTCCGAGATACGGTCTTTCATCATCTGGTAGGCAATGTTTTCCTTAGCCTGCTGGACTTTCAACTGCTCTTTGATAATATCCTCAGTATAACCAGACCGCTCAAGCAGTTCATCCAGGTCAACACCATTTTTAAGTATGGACAACTGAAGTTCTACCTGCTCATTAGTAGCTTCCAGACCTCTGTCTTCGGCAACTGCGAGGGTGATTTTGTCATCAATCATCTGACGAAGCATATCAGCGCCTGCTCTGGTCTGCATATACTTGTTGAACTCTTCACTTGATATCTTCTTGCCGTTTACTTCTGCAATAGTACCTGACCCTTTACTACATCCGGCGAAGACAACGGCGAGCACTATTACCACCGCCACTACTGCTAACGCATATTTTTTCAACGAAAATGGCTCCTCTCCTGCAGGCCCTTTACAGGCTGCTGCAACTAGCTCATTTTAAAATTTAAATATATTGGTCTTCAGGTTTGTTTATAACTCAATATATTTCTACTACGCTCCAGCTAGTGTTATCGTCACCAACCGGATACCTCACAATTATAAGACTTGAATACAATCAAAGCAATATTGAACATAAGAATAAGACGGTATGCAGATGTAAATAAACTGTGTAATCGTCAATGACAGGTGCCTTTCAACCGGCTGTTAAGGCCTTGTATTGGTTGACCATCAACCGTGCAGATGGTATAATGATGTTGAATTAAAGATTTTTGGACTGGCAACAGCAGTCATGTTCGCCAGTCTTTCATATTTTGCAGTCAGCTATATAAAAGCCAGGCTGAAGAAAGTTGGCTAGTTTTGGGATTCCGGCTCACCGGGATACGGGACTTGATAGAAGGTGTCCTGCCGAAGGTGAGAGGGCCGGCCCGTTATACTGGAGGGGAACCTGGAGAGATAAAAAAAGACCATTCTAGTGTAGATGTACTTTTTGCACTCGCCTTCCCTGACGTATACGAGGTCGGAATGTCCAACCTCGGCATTCGGATCCTTTATCATACTCTAAACCGCCGACAGGATACGGCGGCGGAACGTGTTTTTGCACCTGCCGCAGACATGGAACACGAAATGCGGGAGGCGCATTTGCCTCTGTACGCCCTCGAATCGATGGTACCTATCCGTGGGTTCGACATCATCGGCTTCTCTCTGGCTTACGAGCTTACCTACACAAACGTGCTCAACATGCTCGACCTTGCAGGTATACCTCTGCGCTCATCCCAGCGTGACGAATCGCATCCGCTTATCATCGCAGGAGGCCACTGCACGGTCAACCCGGAACCTATGGCCGAGTTCATAGACGCATTTGTCATCGGCGAGGGGGAGGAAGTCGTTCATAATATTGTCGATACATATAAAGCACATAAATCCGACAGGAAGAAACTCCTGAAGTCGCTCGCAAACATCGAAGGCGTTTATGTCCCATCTCTTTACAAAAAATCCGCCGCCGGGATTATGGAACCGGTCGATGATACCGTACCTGCCTCAGTTCGACGCGCCATAGTTGCTGATTTCGAGTCTGCAGACTACCCGGATAACCTTGTCGTGCCGTTCATCCAGACTGTCCACGACAGAGTCGCCGTTGAGATTATGCGTGGATGCACCCGCTCATGCCGGTTCTGCCAAGCTGGTATAATCACCCGTCCTGTTAGAGAACGGTCTAAGGAAATAATCGAACGGCATGCTGAAAGGTTGCTTGCCAACACTGGGTATGATGAAGTCGGACTGATGTCACTTTCCAGCGCCGACTATTCTTGCATAGAGCCTTTGGTGAGAGAACTCATCAGCAAGCACGAAGATGACCGGGTAAGCATTTCGCTGCCATCTATCCGTGCCGATTCTAACTGCGTCAGGTTCGCTGCCGAGATAGAACGTGTCCGTAAAACCGGGCTGACATTCGCTCCTGAGGCCGGAACTCAACGGCTGCGCGATGTCATCAACAAAAACATCACTGAAGGCGACCTGCTTCAGGCCGTGGACACTGCGCTTCAGTGCGGATGGCGGAAAGTCAAGCTGTATTTCATGATTGGCCTGCCAACGGAGACCGATGAAGACGTATCGGCAATCGCAGACCTTGTGTTCAAGATACTCGACCTTGCCAGAGAGCGAAGAAAACCGCTTACGGTGAATGTGGGAGTCTCATCGTTCGTGCCCAAGCCGCATACTCCGTTCCAGTGGAGAGCGCAGGACTCGGTTGAAGAACTTAAACGCAAGATAGGCATACTGAAGTCCAGACTGAGGTCGAAATCCATCTCGTTCTCCTGGCATGACGCTGAAATGAGCGAGCTTGAAGCAGTATTTGCAAAAGGCGGACGAGAACTTGGCCCTGCCATTCTAAGAGCCTGGGAACTGGGAGCCAAATTCGACGGCTGGGACGATAGATTTGATGCAAATATATGGCGGCAGGCGTTCAAAGATACAGGTGTGGATACAGATGCCATCGCACACCGCGCTTTAAGCTACGATGACCCACTGCCTTGGGACCATATCAACTGTGGCGTAACCAAACGCTGGCTTGCTGCGCAGGACCGACTTGCTGACAGGACTCAACCAATGGCTGACTGCCGCTTCGGCGCCTGTCTCAACTGTGGAATCAAGGAATTCATCAAAGAATCCGACAGATGCG
This sequence comes from Armatimonadota bacterium, assembly GCA_029551395.1. Taxonomy (GTDB): domain Bacteria; phylum Armatimonadota; class UBA5829; order UBA5829; family DTLH01; genus JAKPFN01. The sequence goes on from JAKPFN010000071.1 coordinate 28,297, forward strand.
GAGTATTCAGCAGCAGTGACGCAGCTTGTGAAGCAGCAGAAACCAGTCCTGTAGAACCTGAAGCCCACCATGAGCGGGTATGGTACAGGCTGACCTACTCAAAAGACCGCAGTCTGAGATGGTTGGGCCACTTGGACCTTGTAAGAGTATTCGAAAGAGCTGTCAGACGCGCTCGCATTCCGATAGCCTACTCCGAAGGGTTCAATCCAAGGCCCAGGATGTCGTTTTATTCACAGCTTGCAGTAGGGCTGACCGGTGAAGCTGAACCTATGACCATTGAACTCACAGAGCGGGTAGACCCTGATGAACTGATGTGCGCTCTTAACTCCGCACTGCCTTCAGGATTGGCAATCCGCTCTGCTGAGGAAACAGAAAGCAAGAAATCTCCCGCTATTCGGGGTGGAGAATATATAGTAGGCATCGATGGAGCCTGCAATGACGAACTGAACGATGCAGTCCGAATCCTTCTATCCACTGACAGCGTCATCGTTGACAGGAAGAAGGAGCATGAATCAAAGCAGGTCGATATCAGACCGGGAGTAGAAGCGCTCGAAGTGCTTCACAGGACCAGCAAAGATGAATGCACCGGGCTGTTGAGGACCAGGCTTGCCAGTGTCAGGCCGAACGAACTGGTCGATGCATTGAAACAAAGCGCGCCCAATATAAAGATGCGCTTTGCTCATAGAATCAAAGTTTATTAACGTGAGCGGGTGCAGCGCTGCATCACTCACGGTTGAAAGGAGTGTGGTTTATGCACACCAACCAGAAAGGAGGTGAAATTGTTTGTCGAAGGAAATAATTGTAAATGTCGATAGCAGGGAAACCCGAGTCGCGCTGATAGAAGCCGGCAAGCTCGTTGAGCTTCATGTCGAGCGGGAAGAGCGCGTAGTAGGGAGCATTTACAAGTGCAAAGTTTCGAACGTTCTCCCTGGTATGGATGCTGCATTCGTAGACATAGGGCTGGAAAGAAATGCGTTTCTTTATGTGGCCGATGTCCTGCCTGAAGCTGATGAAGGCGGCCCCACTAAACGGGACACCAGAGGAATGCACATTAAGGACATGCTCAAAATCGGGCAGGAAGTTATGGTCCAGGTCATCAAAGGCCCGCGTGGAACCAAAGGCGCAAGAGTCTCGACCAGGATATCTCTACCTGGCCGGTACCTTGTCCTTATGCCCGAGTCTGACAACATAGGAATATCTCGGAAAATCGAAGAAAGCGGTGAACGCGACCGCCTCAAAAAGATCGCTGAAAACATCAGACCGCTGGGCTTCGGATTGATTGTTAGAACAGAAGCCGAAAGCAAAACCGAAATAGACCTAAAACAAGATTTGGAATTCCTGCTCAGAATGTGGAATCAGATTCAGGAAAAAGCCAGAAAGATTCCTGCGCCGGGTTTGGTGCATCAGGACTTGTCTCTGATATACAAAACCATCAGAGACGTGTTCGGCGGCGACGTAACCAAGATGCTGATTGATTCTCCGGTAGATTACGAGAAGGCGATAGAGTTGATTCAACTGCTGTCTCCCAAGATGAAGTCTCGTGTTCAGCTTTATGATGAGAGTGAACCAATTTTCGAGCGTTTCGCCATTGAAGGCGAAATCGATCGTCTACTCAGACGCAAGGTATGGCTGAAGTCAGGCGGTCACCTTACAATTGACGAAACGGAAGCGTTGACTACCATCGATGTAAACACCGGAAAATACATCGGCAGCACCAGCTTGTCTGAAACCATTTTGAAGACAAATCTGGAAGCAGTAACAGAAATAGCGCGTCAGCTCAGGCTGAGAGATATCGGCGGGATTATTATCATTGATTTCATTGATATGGCAAATCCCAAAGACAGGCAGCATGTAGTAACAGCGCTGGATAAAGCTCTCAGAAAAGACCGGACAAGAACCAAAATATCTCACATCAGCCCTCTGGGACTGATTGAAATGACCAGAAAACGGACCGGAGAGACAATTTCCGAAGCTATGACCGAAGCTTGTCCGTATTGCCAGGGAAGAGCGAGGATAAAATCACCGGAGACTGTATCGATAGATGTTGAACGTGAGCTTCGGAAACTCGTCGCCGAAATGGATGAAGAAGCATTCGTGATTACGGTTAACCCGGAGGTCGCGGTGCATCTGATTGGCCCGACTGGCGAAACAATTGACGAGATAGAGCGCCGATTGAAGCGTGCAATCTACGTCCGGGCTAATGAAGAACTGCACGTGGAAAAATATGAGATAGTGCCTGGAAACATTCAGGAAATCGAGCGGCAGATGCAGTCGTTCAGGACTGCGGAAGTCGTGGAATGCCAGGTCGTTCGCAACCCGTTTTCCATACTTCCCCGCTCTACAGCGTGGATTGACGGCTATCTGGTGGACCTTTCCAACGGAGGAAAGTTCATTGGACAGAAGGTTAAAGCCAAGCTTGTAGAGATAAAGCGTTCTTATGCGCTGGGTGAGGTTGTTTCTGGAACGAAGTCGCTTGACAAAGCGGTTGCTTCGTGATATTATAACTTACCTGGGTACCGGGAAGACTCTCGGTACCCAGTATTCTGTGTGGGAGACCGATAGTGTACGCAATAGTTAAAACAGGCGGCCAGCAGTTCAGGGTCGAAGAAAATACCATTATAGAAGTTAATAAGCTGCAGTCAGATGAGGGCCAGGAAATCGTCCTCGACGAGGTTCTCGCCATTGGCTCGGACCAGGGCGTAAAGATTGGTACACCACACGTGCCCGGAGCTAAAGTGACGGCTAAGGTCATGAAGCAGTTCAAAGGTCCTAAAATTGACGGCTTCACTTACAAGCCGAAAAAAGCAACCCAAAGGCACTGGGGTCACAGACAGCAGCTTACAAGGCTCAAGATCACTAAGATCGAAGCCTGAGAAAATACAAGTTTTATGGGCTGCCGGACTTATGTCTGGCATCCCTATCAGCATTTTATAATGGAACGGCAGGTGAGATTTTATGGCTCATAAAAAAGGAGTTGGCAGTTCCAGGAACGGGCGCGACAGCAAGTCCAAGAGGCTGGGCGTGAAGGAGTACGCCGGTGAGCAGGTTAAAGCCGGTTCAATCCTTATTCGCCAGCGTGGAACCAAACTGCATCCGGGAAGCAACGTCGGAAAAGGCAAGGATGATACTCTCTTTGCTCTTGTTGACGGACAGGTCAAGTTCGAAAACAGCGGCGGAAGAAGAAGGATCAGCGTTTATCCTGCACAGTAACTGTCACAGGCTTTAAAAATGACGGCCCGGGCGCATCGCGCTCCGGGCCTTTGTCATTTATTGTATCTAACTATTTTCAGAACCAGTTATTCCTCTGCTTCTTCAGTATCATCTTCAGCAGGCATCGCAAATAATGAGTCATCCAGTTCCGGATTAGTCTTGAACTCTACAATCTTAGTCACCATATCACCTACAGAAGTTATTGTCTTGGTGACGAACGGGACTTTGACTCCATCTACTACGCGCCAGTCTGATGGATATACCTGGACGGACTGCGTTCCCTGAGGGGATTCCATAGTCATATCCATCCGTAAAAGCATAAAGGTCTCTTTGTCATAATACTGAGTAACCGGCTTTGAAAGACCGGGAGTCTCGGTCTTACCATCGGCTGATTTTATGTCCTTCGGAGTAAACTGGACCTCATAAGCGGAACGTCCGTTGATTTCCTTTGTTCCAACAAGCTCCAGATTCTTATAATACTCACGCCAGTTCAGGTCAGCGTTTACCTGTGCCTGTTTCTTGAGCATTTCCAGCTCCGGGCCTGTTAATGTTCGCAGCCCTGACATTGTATCGCTGCTCCAGCCGGTCTTCCCGTCAAACCCAATTTTCATCTCGCCCATACCAAACGGCAGAGCCTGGACCATCAGCATTTTATTGGGAGCTTTTGTATAGACAGTAAAGTCCATCTTAATATTCATTGCGGCCATTTCGTTGGAGCCTTTCATAACACTGCTCTTGATTTTATCAAAAGCCTTGCGGCCGCCAGTCGCTTCAATCGACTTCTCGATGATTTGCTCTGCGGTAATCGCAGAACCTGACTCTTTGGTGCTGGTGTCGGCGGGTTCCTCTGCCACCAGAGGCAGTTGGACAACAACCATGCACATCAGGCACAACAGTAAACGAAATTTCCTCATCAGATTCCTCCTGAACCTCAATTCGGGCTTTATAATACCCATCTACGGCACATTTACTCGTTTATTTTGTGCCTGATAGGCTGCTGTTGCCGGAGGCCCGATGCTCCAGTATCAACTTAACAGCTTTATCTAAAATAGGATCTTTCCCGGCAAGCAGTTCCCGCCGGGTTGGTTCCACTACAAAGTCCGGAATAACTCCCCGGCCTTCCAACATTACTCCTTTTGGTGTCCTGAAATCCGCAACGGCATACTGCAGCCTTGCACCGATAGGCAGCTTTTCAACTACGGAAGGCATTACCGCGCCTACCGATGTTCTACCGACAACAATGGCCCTTCCATTATCCTGCATTCCACCAGCAAGTATCTCCGAAGTGCTTGCAGAAGTCTCATCTACAAGAAATATGAGCGTTCCCGTAAAAGGTTTGTCCACCGGAAAGACAGGAAACCGGGCAACGCCGCTTCGCAGATTCATATCACCGAGATTTACCTGCTCTTTGTAGAAAAGACGCGCAATAGGCATAGCCATTGCTCCAAGCCCTCCGGGATTTCCTCGAAGGTCGATTATCACTCCAGGCAAGTCCTTGAACGACTTCACAGCGCTGATAATCTGTTCAAGGAGCGGCATCAGGAAGATGTTGAACCTTATGTAGCCAATTCCATCTTGAAGTTCTTCAGACTTGACCCATCCATAAACCATAGGAAGCTCGCCCATCTTTATAGGCTCTCCGTATGGCAGTTTGCGTTTCAAGGTTACCTTATGCGGCTCATTATCCTCGTCCAGATATTCTATGCTGACCTCTGTACCCTCACGTCCGCTCAATAGACGCTTTGTTGTTCCCCAGATGAGGAACTTTGTCATTGCCGGACGCTCGTTTCGGGTTGCTATTTTACTCTGCACCTCTGCCAGAGACTTATCATCGACTTTTGTCAGAATATATCCAGGTCTAAGCTCTGCTTCCTCTGCAGATGAGCCTGGATGAACAAAGGTTATCGTCGGTTTATTGCCAACAAGTTGGATTGTGGCGCCGATATCAGCATCTCCAGGCTGCCCTGCTTCTTCGTCTACATATACAGACGGAGGAATGACGGTAAAGTGTGAACGCCCAAGTTCCCCAAGCATCTGATTTAGCAGCACATATAGCTCGTCATCAGTCTTAACAAAAGCAAGCCTTGCAGAATACCGTTTTTTAACTGCATTCCAGTCTACTCCGTTGAAAGAAGGGTCATAATACCTTTCATTGACTCTGGACCAGACGATTTCGAACGTCTCCTGCCGTTCCTTTACCGTAGCCCCGAAGCAAACCGCAGGCAGCACCCATAAAGCAGCCGATATAAGCACAAAAACAACGAGAAGCCGATGGTGTAGTCTCATAATGTCTGCATTGTAGTGCGAAATATAGAAAAGTGTAAAGGAAAAAGTTACGAGTGATGAGTTGCGAGTTACGAATGCCCAGCTTTAGGTGAAACCAACTCAGGGCAAAAAATCGAGCTTGGAGGGAATTCAAAGTTCCCCCCGCTTCTCCTACTTTTTACATCGCGAAACGCTTAAAGATAGACCAATCCTTATCTACTTGGAT
>JAKPFN010000083.1 GCA_029551395.1 Armatimonadota bacterium
GGAATGGCTCCACCGGGCATTGCAGCAACCTGTTTGTAGTTGAGCGTCGCTGTCGATCCATCAGGCCTCTTTCTGGCATCATCGAGCAGAGATATTACCCGCAAATTGATTTCGAACCAATCGCTGAAGCGGACTCCATCGATGAGATAGAATCCGATACGGTAATTGCCGTAATCGAGTTTTGATGTATCGACTGTATAGACAGCTTCCTGAGACTGTGGAAGTCCGCAGTCAGTTCCCCATCTATAATGTAAAGGCTGGCCTTCGGGATCGATGCTGACCGATGCATCAAATGCCAGCTTTTCACCTTTGCCGACTTTAACATCCATATTGGCTGTGTAGATTTCGCCTTTGAATTTGACCTTGGGAACAGGTTTCAGTCCACCGGCAGGAGAAGATGGCGGAACTATTGCAGGGACTGACGATGGACTCATCAAACTGGTCCTGATGTTGTATACCGCGCTGCTGTTGTCTCCTTTCATACTGCCTGCAAAGAACGCAGCATTCACCTCAGTAAGAGACAACTTTTGAAACTCCACTTTTCCGTCTTCACCGACTATCTTGATGAGCAGTACATCTCCTGAGATGTAGCTATGTGCCGTCGCTCTGCTGGTTGAGGTGGCAAATGGCGTAGGAACTGGAACAGCGCCATCGTTTACATCTGTTGTCCAGTCGTCCCAGTATTCGCATGTGGTTGTTGGGATAGTAAAGGAGCCTGAGCTATCGGTAACACCAATGAATTTTGGCCTGTCCGGGAAATACATATTCGGAACGCAGCCCTGACCGTATCCCTGCCAGGTGTTTACTATGTGGTAGATGTAAACCCTTGCATTTTTCAGCGGGTTATCATACAGGTCATAGATTTTGAGAGTATTTTCAGCAGGAATCCAATTTTCGCAGTCTGCCCAGAAGTCCATCTTATCCATAGTGAGCCTGTATTGAGGAATTCCCGCACTGAACTCCTCCAGCCACATATGGCAGTAGTCCATAAGCGGAGTATAACCGCCCCAATTCAGTTGGTCAGGATAACCTGTAGTAGCAGCACAGTATGGTGCGATATTACCTTTTTCCCGAACTGTCGGATAAACTGGAGTGCCTGCATAAGGCTGTCCATGCTCATCTTTTAGTAACATGTTATCCAGATACATCACCTGACCATAGATATCAGGAAGTCCGAGAGTCGTGTGTCCGATCTCATGAGCAACCGCACCGTTGATGGTCAGATGGTGGCACTCATCGTTTACAGACATGCATTCGAACCTGCCGTGATAGAACTCATCTAGGTCGTCAAATTCCGGTCTGGTGTTGTAGTCGTCCACACGTATAGACTCTTGGATGCCAACGGGAGTGGTAGTAGGAAGAATAGTCTCTCTAAGTAAAACGTTCATTCTATCTACCTGAGCATTATGCCAGTCGTAGTTGCTGAATGACCCTACCAGGTTGATGACTCTGTTCTCATAGTCAGCCTTGAACTGCTCGGGAGTCATATTGTTAACCATTCCCCACTGGAATACTTTTGCTTTGTTAAGCTCGCATCGTTCGTTATTGGCTTCACAGAACTCATTAACTCTATTGTCAGGATCGATAGACACACGCACAAAAATCTGGTGCTCGTCAGTTTCAGGCCAATTCCAGGTGAAGGATTCCGTTCTTGTCTCACCGGGAGCTAAAGAATCTGTAATTGTCCGAGTAACTGTAGTAATAGCCTTTTCATCAGGGTCGAAGACGAAATTACCGTTGGTATCAGGTATCAACTCGAACTTGATGATGAAGTTATTAGCAGGTTGAAGACCAAAGTTGCCGTAGTGAGCAATGGAAGTCACTTGCTGGCCGGGGTCAGGCCATTTTCTGGTGTCTTTCTTGGAAAACCTGGGTGTTCTTTCAACAAACAATATCGAGAGGTCAGGCTGGTTTGGAGAAATTATCTCCATCGGGTAGCTTGCGTTGAATTCTCTGAATCTGGCGGTAAGGGTAACAGGTTTAGTCGTTACTGCTTTGCCAGTAACCAGACCGTTGGCATCTACGACAGCCTTGGACGCATCGTTGGTTTCCCAGGAAATGTAAGGTTTTGCATCAAACTTGCTCCACTGCCCGTAACCGTCATCGTAGTTGGTTATGTACTCTGTCTTTGTTTCCCCGGTCAGTGCATTGACGACCTTTGTGGCAGTCACTCCAAACTGCTTCTTGTAGCCTTCCAATACTCTTTTTTCAGAGTTCACTCTTAAAGGAGCATGTGTTATCTGTATTGCCGTATAAGGAGCTGTTCTGAAGTAGTCTTTGTAAGCGATGGGAGTAGTGCCATCTGTATTTCTGAAGATTAACTCGTCCATATACGCATCTGATGATACATCTCCTATATACACCTTGCTGTCCGGCATAGCAGATGGATTCATAAACTCCGTTCCGCCGAACACGACACTGGCAACGCACTGCCTGTCCAGCCATAATGCCAGCCCCAACGGAAGACCGGAGCCTGTTGGGTTTGCTATCCATGATACCTGGACATGGTGCCATTCTCCTGCTTTCCAGTTGGATACATCAGTTCTGACAGCAGTTATTTTTGTGGATGCTCCATTCTTTCCAGCCATAACAAACCGGAGCGTTCCTGCCGGCGATTTCTCGATTAGGAATCCGTTTTTAGAAGGATCTCCAACCTTTAGGAATTTATGATTAACGCCGTCATCACCATTCCATTCGGGCATCAGCCAGAAGCTGAGCATCCCTTGCTGCCCATTAAGCGAGCCGATTTTTACACCCACAGACTTAGTCAGCGATATGCCTTTAAAACAAGTCCCTGTTACATCAGGATGAGCATCTTTTGGTTTATCTACCCTGACACTGTCTTGAATGTTAGCGTCAGTAAACCATGCCAGCGTTGTCTCTTGAGCCAGAGTGCATGAAAGCACCAAAGCCAGGAGCGAGACTGTGAGGAACAACACAAAGATAGATCTCATTGCAACAACTCCAGTCTGTATTTTGATGTTTATATGGTGGCAGCATAAAAAGGAGAATTGTGGTTACAATGGCACGGCATAATCAAGCCAGGTTGTGTATGACCTGAAGCAAACTGCCATTAACTCCCCCTTATGGCTGCTCCCTACAATCATATCTTGCTTAAGATTATTTCGTCAAGTATACAAATCACATATTTGTTACATATAAAGTATGTTTGTATATGATAGATATTGAGTTGTGTGGGCATTCCATGTAGAATCTGATAAACAAGCACTCTGTAAGCTCAGTATTCATCATAAATAATCCAGCACATTTGACATCGAAGCCCATCCTGCCTATAATCCGAAATAGATGAGCTTATGCAGTCTTCTATTCATCAGGAAAGGATGGGTACCGTGATTCGAAAGCTTCAGTTGGTTGCCATTGCCCTTTTGGTTTTTGGGTCAGTGTCTGCTGTATTTGCGCAGTATGAAGAGGAGCGGCCGAGTAAATATGGTATACGAGCCATGAGCTTTATGCCGATGGGTGGAAAGCTTCAAGACCAGAGTTCACTCTGGTATGGAGCTGGTATTGATTATTATCTTAGTAAAGATGAAGAAGAAAGACCTACCCGATATATTACTCTGACCTTCCTCGGGTCTGGAGACGGACGAGACAGATCCTCGATGAACTCGCTCACCTACGGCAGAATTAAGCGAACGCCGATTTCCGATTCCAGAACCCGTTACACGGCTTTTGGGGCCGGAATTTACAACCTCAAGTATCATGATGAATCACCAGGAATGTTCGGCGGGCTGATTATTACCGATGAAAGCACGTTCAAACCAGGGATTTATGGGGTTTACGGTCAAGAGTTTAATGATGCTTACTTCATTGAACTCCGTGTTGACCTGCTGCCTGAGTGGCAGGACACCAGTTGGATAGGTGTTGGACTTACTTTGGGAACGCGGATATCGCTGTAATAATTGCCTAGCTGATTAGCTGATAAGAATACCGCCCGGCCTTTAAACCGGGCTGTTTTTATGTACAGATGGAGCAATATCCCTGGTCATATTACCTGTTTTCTTCCCATCTAACTCCCCTGGCACAATTCTTGTAGATTCTATATACGTGGGGGTAAGGGAATATGTCTATATTAACTGGCTATATCTGTGATGAATGCGGTGTGCAGACTCGCACACCTGAAAAATGGCTTGTTCTATCCAAGATAGACATTCACCGTCTGCTTGGCGATGGAAGTGTTGTCTCGGTCAAGTCCAAGCTGGATTTTTGTTCGCCCGGCTGCCTGCTTCGTTGGCTGTCCAGGGCTGTAAACGAGGTTCCCAAGGTGCAGCCTCACCTGCATGAGGCAATTGATGAACCGCGTCAAGTCCGCAGGACTGCATCAGGACCATAAATTTGTCATTATCTCAGGCATATCTGCCTTTACAACACTCCCTTCCGCACCTGCGGGTCGTCCGATGAGTTAAGTTCATTCCTCAAAACACTTTGGACGACCCGCGTTACTCCTGTTTTCGCTGCCATACCCTGTTGTTTGGAACAGTCCACACTTCCGGTAAGTCGTACATTAGGGACTTTGTATTACAGTTGTCATGCCCGGGCTTGGTTTGACCACTCGCATGCAGCATGTTATACTGCGCTTAAGCGGGAGAACGGAGGCAGTTAAATGAAGTGTCCGAAATGTGCAGCGGAAATAGCTTCCACTACAAAGATGTGTCCCAGATGCGGGACGTTTCTGGCGGAGACTGAGACAGCAAGACCTGCTGTAAAACAGCGGGTTATGTGGCCGTATGCCGTCGCGGGAGCACTCGTGCTTGTTATTTTGATAGCACTTATCCTTCAGATGCTTCTCTCAGGAGGCAAGAGTGTTACCGGAGGCGACCCAGTGGCTGTAACAGGGCCATCGGTCACAAATGCGCCGGTGATCCCTCAAGGCGGTCCATCAGTTACCAACGCTCCGGCTGTAACGCCGCCAACTGGTCCGGCGCTTCCAACCGGCCCGGAAAAGCAGCCTCCTCCACCTGAGGTTCTCGAGTATCTGGAGTTTGTCAGGCAGGTAGAAGCAGCAAGACACACGCTGCTGAAGGATACAGGCCGCGCACTTTCTATGACCACAAACGCCAAAGGCCTTGAAAATATGATCGGTTGGGTGATGGGAGACGATTCCGTGCCTGCCGACCCTCTGGCTGATCTTAAGAAAGAGCTTGGGATCCATCTGAACAACTGGCAGATGCTGATCAGGCATTTTGATACCAAAAGGCCGCCTGCAGCCTGCGCGGATTTTGCAGGGACTTACAGAATGTGCATGAGCAGCCAGGCCGAGGCCATGCGGCGGGTCAGCACCCTCGTCAACGGGATCAACTTAAACAGCACGGAGAGCATGAGCCAGGCTTTGACTCAACTCCAGGGCATGAAATCCGACCCTAACCTCCAGGGGAACATTGACCAGGCTGTGGAATCCGCTGACAGCAAGCTTGCGGAGCTTTGCTCGAGGCTGGGAATCCAGAAACCGTTCGATGTTAAGAAAGAAAAGGACGTCAGCGGCAGCCTTACTGGCGGACTGTAGACCATACATAAGAATTAGACAAACCGAAGCAAAAAGAGTCGGGTGGCAATCATCCGGCTCTTTTTTAGATTAGCAGCAACCTGTTATACCGACGTATACTCATGAAGGGTGCATCGGCTCTTTATGCTGCGGGAACGCTAGATTTCCAGTAGCTAATCGGTTTTACACAATCAAGTTCCCGCAGCCAAGCGACAGAGTGTATAATTAACAGCCAAACAAAGACCAGATTTATGTAGAAGCTGTAATCTACTGATATTGGCTTTGTAGAAATGACTGCAGCTATCTATATAGATGTTCCTGTACCTCACAGTATCCGATGCTGATACCGTTCGGCTGCGGGAACTTAACCTAGTAAGATAATTACAAGCCTTCCTAAACTCGGCGTTCCCGCAGCATAAAAACACAAAGATCCGTATAAGGATCAGAACAGATTTCCCGGACGAGTAAGAGCCTGGTTTCAAACGTCAAAACTCGGGTTGAGGATTTACTTGCACCTTTACTTCACCACTGTATATAAACGGACCAAATAGCTTTTCCGGGTCAGGATGTGCCATGTGCAGGTCGTTATGCACCGAGTAATAGAGGTCGAGCGTTCCGCGTGGTACAATTACGAAGTGTAGAACATGGAAAAAGCTTCCGGATAACCCACTCGGTAATACGTGTTCCGGTGCATATGTCACAAGCAGCTCTTCATCAACAAAATGCGCTAAGTCGGGAACGTCGAATACGCTTGATGCCAGTCGAAAGTCATCTTGATGTATAATTGGCAGTCTTACCCTCTGATTGAGTATGGGAGACTCCACAAGAAGATAACCGTATGGCATCGATGCACTCAGCGCAGTAACTTGACCATATGAGTTGGTTCTCGTACCGCTTCTGTCAAAGTCAACGGCTCTAAACACTTGATGCACAATATCCGCCCAAGATATTTCTCTGCCAATTTCTGGTATGGAACGACTTTCAGTACTGATAGTTCTGAGGGTCCAAAGGCGTATAACAGCGAAGAAATATGCAAACAGATATACAACTCCTGCGATGTTTGTTGCGACAACAATTGCACTTCCATGTATAGGTTCGGTGAACACCAGAATAGTTCCCAAGATGAGGAAGACAACTGAGGAAACGAGAAGCATCACTGCGGTAAACTGAGCGATTTTCCACAACCGGATAACAGCCATAGTGATGAAAAATAGCGTCAAGATTGCGGCCAAGGTGATTACTACAGGGGATGCTGTAGTGTCACCACCAGTATCTTCGGCAGACGCTAGCACCGTTAATATATAGGCACCTACACCAATAAATGCAAGAACTCTGTTGCTCATTGCGGCTCTAGTCTTTGTTGTGAGAATACAATCTGTGATGCCCTACAAGGGCAACTTTCTAAAGTATACCGATTATAACACTTGTTGTGGAGCATCTTTTTATCCTTCGACTCACTACAGGCTGTCTCAAAAGTCTAAAAAATAGGTAAAATCTGGATTTTTCTATGCTGCTCTATGGAATCGGCTGTCAAGTATCTAGCCGAAAAAAGCAGACAGTAGCAATCCATCTTTCACTAGATGCACAGGCTTAGCGAGCCGACGACGCTCCCACAGAAAGCGGGAGGAGGCGAGCGGTCAGGATTGTGCATCCAGTGCAGTATTTGGTTATGAAGCTGGCCTGATGTAATTTTTCTATGTTGCGGGAACGCCAGATTTCCACCAGCTAATCGGTCTTGCATAATCCAGTTCCCGCAGCCAAGCGGCAGAGTGTGCAATTAACAGCCAAACAAAGACCTGATTTATGTAGAACCTGTAGTATCTAATACTGGCTTTACAGAAATGACTGCAGCCGTCTATATAGATGTTCCTGTACCTCTCATAGTATCCGATGCTGGTACCGTTTGGCTGCGGGAACTTTACCTGGTAGATGATTACCAGCCTTCCTAAACTAGACGTTCCCGCATCTATGAAAAAACCCGCAAACACTACCTCACACTGCTATTCTACTAGCAGCCCGTGGTACTGCTGCGGGCTTCACTGCTTTATATCTCAATTTTTAACTTATGTCAACGTCTCCACTCGTCACTCATCACTCGTAACTCTTCCCTTTATCCGGTACCAGCCTCAGCGCTTCTGCCCGGTGGGCTAGCCAGAGCGCCTGAGCAGCGTCAGATCGGGTTATGGCGGCTTCCGGGTTGAAAAGAAGCCCCTGTTCTGATCGTGAAGGAGGACCTGCCCAGGTTCTGGTGTCTATATGATGCCTGTAGAGCGTTTCAGCGAACGCTGCTGTCGCGGTTCCTGGCTGCAGGTCAGCGTAATGAGTCGATACTACTGCTATCGGTGTCCATGAGGGGTCGATCTGCCGCTTTGCACCTACAAGAAGCTCAGCAAACTCTGCCCTGGTGATAGGAGTGCTGCCATCTAGCGGCAGAGTTGGGTCGTCAGCCTCTACACCGTGCTTTTCTACTCTCACAAGCCGGTCAACTAGCCATTTTGCCTCTTCTCTGGTCAGAGGATCTTCAGGACTGAACTGCTCTCCGGTAAAGAACCCTCTTGCAGACATAAACTGGATTGCTCTGAAATGTCTGGTGTTCTTGTTCACGTCTTCAAACCACGTCAGATAAACCTTTTGAGCAGCCAACCTGTCCTGCAGGATTGCAACAGGTATCTGATGCGGATAAGTGCTCATTCTGACAGCCAATGCTGCCAGATTCCCAGCAGCCTGCCCCAGCGACATCCTCACAGGCTCCATCCGAAGCGTTCCATAAGCCACATGGGTGGCAGAAACGGCTGTTGGAACCAGCAGTCCTTGTATATCCTTGGGGATAATCACTCCTAGCGGCACCTGATACCACGGTGTATATCTCACAAGCCACCATTCACCTTCTCCTCGATGCCTTGCAGTGGGGTCGGTAAGCTCCTGGGTAGCGTGGCTGTCCATTGGGTAGTCTCCGATAGCTACCGTATCGAATACCTTTCGGCTGCGAGCATAAGTGACGTCGCTTTCGTTCATTTCAGACAACCCGACCATCCTCCGAGACTCTCTGACGTATAAAACAAGCGGGAAATTATCGTTATCTGGGTACTCGTCATCTGCAAGGCCTAAAGATCGAAGCCCTTGCTCAGTCTGAAGGTAGTATAGGTAGCCAAGTGCACGCCATCGGTAGAGCAATTCTATCTCTGCCCGCCGCTCAGGACTGGCTGTGGGATAGTCATAGTTGATTCCAGGCAGATCAGTGCCCCATGGATGCTGGTTGATCTCGAATTTACCGTTAGGCAGTCTTCCTGAAGTGTATGCCCAAGACTCGGTCCAAGGTGGAGAGTAGCGGTAATCCTCTGGATTGTAGTTCGGAGGTTCAGGTATGGTTCGGTCTTGGCCTTCTCCGTAGTCTTTTACGGTCAGCAGATAGGCATAGCTTTGTATCCGGTGGTCAGCCTCTCCGGTGCTGCCTGGGAGTATCTCATCTGTCTGGTTATCGTAGTAGATATGGCCTGCATGAGGCTCTTCCGGGCTTCTGGCTTCTCTGGGAATGCGGAACTGGACTCCGGTTGCGGCTGCAACATCAGCTTCGACAGTCGCATCTATGACAACCTGCCCGTAAAGCTCTCCAATCTGCCCTGTATCCAGATGAGTCACCTGCACTCCTGCTACTCTCGGCCCATGTATGATGACACCCGTAGCCCTGGTCTTCCTGAAAAACGAGATTCCCGGTTCTTCATAGACCATAGATTTCATAATAGCGTTGGCGACGCGCGGTTCGTATCTCAAGCCGTTATGAGAGCCGCCGTAATATGATGCCACTCGAGTGCGGAACTCTTCGAAAAACCCGTTGGAGCGAGATATATTGCGGATATCAGTAGAGCCAAGTCCATTTGCAGCCATCCCGCCTGCACGGTTGGTCTCTTCGACAAGTGCAACCGATACTCCCATTCGTGCTGCCGTAACCGCTGCCGATGTTCCCGCTGCAGTCGCTCCGACTACCACTACACCGTAAGTTGCCTGAGGCTGAAAAGCGGTAAAAGTCTTCTCAGCAACGACTGCCAAAAGTATTTCCGGCTCTTCGATGCTTTTGATGGTATAGGTATAGATAGTGTCTGGTGCAAGCCCTTCATCCCGCAGCTTTCTGACGCCCGGAAGAGCATTACCGATGGCAATTCCGTCTTTTGTCACTGAAACGCCGTTGTGGTTTATCGGCAGGTAGATATCTATCGCATTCTCTGAGACTGCAATAGCCTCGACCCCGTTTGGTCCCACAGAAAGCGGTTTCCGGCCATCTGCCATAGTTACCTCAGCGGTCAGAAGAGCAGGCATAAGGCTCAACATGACCGCAAGAATAGTTAGTCTCATTGGTAGAACTGACTGCATCTCTGACATTTTACCCAATGTTGGGCTTGTTATCTCATTAAAATGTTGAAATCCCAGCTTAATGATGTCAGTTTATCACATTGAGACGGTAAATAGCATTTTCCGGCTTATTGAAGATTGTTAGTTCCGGTACAAGACTTCAGGCCACAGGTTTTTGAGTCCCAGTTGATACGTTGTTATTCGTTCATCCGAGATAGAGGTCTGTTTAGGTGGAATAAGAGCGGTATAATCTATGTATGGCAGCGCTTCGTCTGCCTTTGTAACATCTTCAGCGCTGCGAGACACTGCCAGCAGCATTGAAGCAATATCCGTAAGTGAAGCAGTTGTCAGTTTTAACGGCTGCAGATTATCTTTTTCAGCCGAAGCAGCTATCATTGTGCTCCAGGAGGAGTCTACCGGGTTGCCTTCTCCGTCCAGGCTTGGTTCAACGGATGCTGCCAGCCTGTTGGCTGTCAACAGCGTTGGAGCTAACTGTGAGGCAGCCTGCATATAGTCTTCTTGGCTCTTATAGACAAGCAGAAGATTCGTCAACTTGCGGGCAGGCTTTGAAACAAAGTGTCCGTTTACATACATGGCCGTCGAGGAACCGCCGTCGAGCATCATCGCCTTGTAAGCGCCGAGACTTACCATTATTTTAGCAAGTTTATGTTGTGAGATAGGCGTATTGACCGATACCATCAGCAGTTTATTGGCTGTGGTTATTCCAACGGCTGTTCTGGTTGCAGGTCTGAAGATGGAAGGGTCTCTGAAGCCCTCTGCTCTTGCGTTAACAGATACCTGTCCGGCATCTACAAGCGTAGGTCCACCTGCAAGGACTGTTTCATAGCTTCCGGTCCATCGTCTGGCCCGGTATTTGTGCGGGATAATATCCGCATAGTTCTTAGAAGACACACAAAGGGCTGGACCAACGCACCCGCTGTGTATCCTGGTTCCTCCTATGGCAATATCACCAGTGGGAAGAAGCGTGCGGGTGTCGAAGAACGTGCCGGTGATTGCGGCGGCAGGTTTGGTCCGCTGGATAATGGAACTGGCAGTCTCGGAACTTCCTCGGCCCTGCTGGCTGATTGCCACAGTAACCTTGACAGAAGGATCGTTGAGGTTCACGTATACCACGTGAACAGGCACGGAAAGGACTACCTGTTTGCGGTATGCGATGCTCGAGGAAAATGCTCGGGTAGCGCATGCTGCACAGGCGATGGACAGAACGATTATGATGAGTCGCTTCATCTGGTCCACCTCCTCAGCTTGGCTGCACTCCTATCATGTTAGACTGCTGCACAAGCTGTGCCGTTCCATTAACCATCGCCCCGCAAAACTACCTGTTTATTATAAATTTTACCTGCTTAAATAAATATAATGCAGAGGCAGTCTGGCGCTGCCTTCATGGTGATTATTCCAGGTTCTGCCTCAAGGTCACCAATATAGACTTACCTGCAGTGTATCCCAGAGCAGGTTTTTATCCTTATACCGAATCGCTTCATCCCTTACACCTGTTTATTGGTAAAATATGTTGACAAACAATTGTTCCCATGCTAAGTTAGTTAGTAGTGAACGGAGGGATTAGCAAATGAGCAGAGTTTCCCCTGAGTTTGGCAGGCTCATCAAAGACCTGCTTGCCAGGAACGGACTGACATTCAGAGGCGCGGGGCTTAAATCAGGCATCAGTGCTGCCTACTGGAAAGATATGTCTGATGGCAGAGTTCCGTCTGAGGATATGATTGAAAAGATTACCAGAGCGTTCGAGGATGTCGACGAAAACGAGCTTAGAGCCGCCGCTGGTTACGCGCTTGTGCCTGGCAAAGCTGATGCAGTAAAAGCTGTTGAGTTTGCCCTGCGCGGCCATCAGAACATCCCCGAAGAAGGCAAGAAACAGATACTGGATTTTGTAAAGAAGATAGAAGCAAAGTATCAGACAAAGGATTAAAGCGTGGCAGGGGTCCATTTTATAGATGATGCTGAACGCTTTGCTCATCGGGCCTGGGAATCCCTCAAGCTCGAACCGCCTGTCGACGTCAGCAAAGTGGCAAAGAGACTGGGAATCGAGCTTTACAAGGAAGAATTCGTTCCTGAGGTCGATGGGCTTTATCTGCTGATTCCTGGTGCGCCTCCGGTAGTGGCGGTCAACTGCAGTTACTTGAAACCTCCGGGCCGCCAGCGCTTTACAACGGCTCATGAAATCGCTCATCATCTCCTTGGTCAGCGCATCAAGTCTCCAGCCAGGATTTTCTTCATAGACAGCGTCAAGACCAGTAAAACGCTTCTGGAACGAGCCTGCGACCGCTTCGCTGCACTCCTCCTGATGCCCGAAGACCTCGTCAGAAAGTGGTTTGAGGAGCTTTCTGCCAACCCGGAGAACAGGATAGCCATTATGTCAGAGCGGTTTGGTGTCTCGCCATGGGCAATGCGCGTCAGGCTCAGAGAACTCGGACTGCCTTACAGGAGTTGGGACAGGGGAAAAATAATCAGGTAGCAAGACGGGATTAATATCTGTATAGACATTAAGACAGCAGATTCCACATTCATCCATTGCCAATATTGTCAAATACCGGGCTATTAATTCAAATTATTCACTTCGCCTGCCTGCTTGGAGAATTGCCTCCAAAACCAGTCTTGTGCAGCGTTCCCACGCTTCTTGAGGCACAGTCACGCTTGACCGAAGCCTTCTATCATGTTATAATTACAGTGTCCAAACGCAGACTTTGGTCTAGGAAAATCGTCACAAATTATGGCTTCTCAAGACTTCATATAACATCTCCAGTCGTGGGTGACTGCCAGCACCAGAAGGTGCGTATGACAGA
This sequence comes from Armatimonadota bacterium, assembly GCA_029551395.1. Taxonomy (GTDB): domain Bacteria; phylum Armatimonadota; class UBA5829; order UBA5829; family DTLH01; genus JAKPFN01. The sequence continues at coordinate 12,667 of JAKPFN010000083.1, forward strand.
TCGACCGCGGCTTTGCTTACGTACATGGATGTCTTTTCCAGCTAGAGACTGCGAGACAGGAGCGGAATTTAATGTCAATTGATGAAAAAGACGTAAAAATTGAATCAGACCTCCCCGTTATGGATGAACCGGAGAAGGTCAGCGGGAAGTATAACGCAGATCAGATCACTGTTCTCAAGGGCCTTGAAGGCGTGCGCCGCAGGCCGGCTATGTACATCGGAGGAACAGGGTCTCAGGGTCTCCACCATCTGTTTATTGAGGTTCTTGACAATAGTATAGACGAAGCACTCGCAGGCTACTGCAACGAGATCACTGTCACCCTTCATGAAGATAAGAGCATCAGTGTTCTTGACAATGGCCGAGGTATCCCTGTAGACATCAACAAAGACACAGGACTTCCTGGCGTTACTGTTGCCATGACAATGCTGCACGCTGGTGGAAAGTTCGATGGCGGCGGTTACAAGTTCTCTGGTGGACTGCACGGAATCGGTGTATCGGCGGTTAACGCGCTCTCAGAGTGGCTTGAAGTAGAAGTCCAGAGAGATGGAAAGATTTACAGGCAGCGGTTTGAACGTGGAGAACCGGTAACTGACCTAGAAACTGTCGGCAAGACAAAGAAAACCGGAACCAAGGTTAGCTGGCTGGCTGATGAAGAGATTTTTGGCCCAATTGATTACCACCGGGATATAATTGTCCAGCGAATAAGGGACCTTTCTTATCTCAACCCGAGAGTTCAGATAACACTTGTTGATGAAAAGTCCGGCGAAGAGATGGTTTTCCATCACAAGGATGGGCTTATTGCCTTCGTCCAGGACATCAACAAGAACAAAGACCCGCTGCACAAGCCGGTCTATATCAGCCGAAGGCGTGATGACACCGAAGTTGAGATTGCAATCCAGTACAACAACAGTTTCCAGGAAAGTCTGTACTCGTTTGCGAACAACATCCACACCACTGAAGGTGGAACCCACATGTCCGGCTTCAAGACCGCGCTGACGAGGGTAATCAACGCTTATGCGAGGAAATCCGGCGCGCTTAAGGAGAAAGACCCCAACCTTTCCGGAGATGACGTGCGTGAGGGTATTGCGGCTGTTATCGCTGTCAAGGTGCTGCATCCTCAGTTCGAGTCACAGACCAAAATCCGTCTGACCAACGCTGAGGTAGAAGGTCTGGTCAACTCCATCGTAGGAGAAGGGCTTGCGGAGTTCCTTGAGGAGAACCCCCAGGTTGCCAAGAAGATCGTAGACAAGGCTCTCACTGCTGCCAGAGCGCGTGAAGCTGCTCGAAAGGCCGCAGACCTGATTAAAAGGGCGAATGCTCTTGAGAACTCTTCACTACCGGGTAAGCTTGCGGACTGCACGGAACGAGATCCGTCAAAGTGCGAACTCTATCTGGTTGAGGGAGATTCCGCAGGCGGTTCGGCCAAGCAGGGCAGGGACAGGAAGTATCAGGCAATCCTTCCGCTCAGAGGTAAAATCCTGAATGTAGAGAAGACCCGTATGGACAGGGCGCTTGAGAATGAGGAGATCAAATCTCTCATTACGGCGCTTGGAACGGGTATTTCTAAAAGCGCTGTAGGCGATGCTGTTGATGACAGTGACGAAGAAAACGGCAATGGCAACGGCAATGGAAATGGTAATGGCAAGTTCGATATGTCCAGACTTCGCTACGACCGGATTATCATCATGACTGATGCCGACGTAGACGGAGACCACATCCGAACGCTGCTTTTGACGTTCTTCTTCCGATACATGACGCCGCTCATAGAGGAAGGCCATGTATATATCGCGCAGCCTCCGCTTTACAGGATCCGCTACGGCAAAGACAACCAGTGGTATTGCCGGACAGAGAAGGAACGCGACGAAATCCTGAAGCAGCTTGGTAAGAAGAAAGATGTCACAGTACAACGGTTCAAAGGTCTTGGTGAGATGAACCCGGACCAGCTTCATGAGACTACGATGGACCCTGCAAAACGGACTATCGCACAGGTAACGCTCGAAGATGCTATGGAAGCGGACGAGATTTTCACCGTTTTGATGGGTGATAAGGTTGAACCGCGCAAACATTTCATAGAGAAATATGCGCTTTCTCTTACCGATGTAGACTGGCACGCATAACTTGCGCGAAGACCGTTATACAATTTAGTTGTCGGCTCAAACACAAAGGCCAGGTCGCTTTAGATCTGGCCTTTAGTATTCTAGGGCAAATTACTAACAATTTTATGCATCTATATCTCTAATCCATGTTGACAGTCTGCTTGCATGTGCAGGCTCAATATGGTAATATCATGACTGTAAAGAGGGCCCATAGCTCAGCGGTAGAGCGGCCGGCTCATAACCGGTTGGTCCCTGGTTCGAATCCGGGTGGGCCCACCATTTGTCCTCACGATGTAACTCCTCATTGTAGTAATCCTTCAAAAAGCGGTTGAAAAGACAGCAGACGATTCATCTAAGATATTCATCGATAATAATTCCCTGAGTGAAGCTTCTTGCTATAGCAAGTAATATAGTGTAATATGATCTCGTAACAACCAACTGGGGGGTTGGGTGTTAGGGGTTTAAATGGGTGTATGATGAGAGGGATTTCTATGTACGTACCTGACCTCTAACCTCCAACCCCTTTTTGCATGCAGGCAGATAACCGTGCTTTTCCTCTGCCTGAAAAGCCATAATCATATTTTATAGGAGGTTTTTCCGTGCCAGCTCCGATTTCTTATAAACCTCGGTTCATCCCTACACAGACCGAGCCTCCAGTTGTACATGCTGCACATAGCTACGATGATGCTACTGATACTCTGACCTACGAGTATAACGGCAGAAATATCATTACCATGACCGGCCAGGGGTCCGAAGGATTCGGTTACCGCCACAGCTCTGATGGAGATATCCAGAGTTGGCCGTTCACTCAGCAGTTATATTTCATACTTGATGAACCAAGGATCGCTCAGGTGACATTCCGCCTATCGAGTGATGCGGTGTGTATGCGTCCAAACCGTGCGAGTGATGAGCAGGCTATCATAGGACAGGTCGGTCGTCCGCTTCTCTATGGTGTAAATGGAGTTTACGATGTCAACCAGGATCTTCTGATAGAATGGTACGGCCGGGATTGGAAATGGCTGGACGACCAGTTCGAAGTAGACCCGGAAACCGGAGAATTGCTCGCCCGGCTGGAAGTGGAACTGGGTCAGTCTTCCTGGTTCGTTAATCTGAGGCCCCAGTACTACCGGACTCACCTTGGCTACATGTATCACAAACCCTGGGAGTTCCGCCCAACTCCGAAACCGGTGTCAGGATGGTGCTCCTGGGAAGCATACCGTAGGGATGTCTCCGAAAGTGACGTCGCAGGCGCAGCAGAGTTCTTCTCCAAGCATTTCAAAGCCTATGGTATGGAGTACATCCAGATAGATGACGGCTTCGAAAAGACTCCCATACCTTACGATCCCAAGGGATCGATCGCTAACGCATGGCTTGATACCAATGATCAGTTCCCGAATGGTCACCAGGCTGTCGTTGGTAAGATCAGAAAAGAAGGCCTGAAGGCTGGTATCTGGACTTCTGCATCACTTACCAACAAAGAGTTCATGGAAGAGCAGCCGGAATGTATTATCAAAGACAAGGACGGTCAGTGCATAGAGGGAGAATGGCTTGGCTATCTGCTGGATTGCCTTCCTGATACGCTGGACAAACACATCCGCCCTTACTATGAAGGTCTGAGGAAACTGGGTTATGACTACTTCAAGACAGACCAGATCCGCCACTTGCTTTTTGACGGACTACACAAGGCTGCCAGAATGGGAGTGCTGACGACGGATGAAGTTCAGAAGCGTTTCCGGGCGTTCATGAAGTGTGCGCGTGAGGGTATAGGTGCCGATGCGTTCTTCCTCGCCTCCTGGGGAGTGCTTTCTGAGGTAGTTGGAATCGTCGATGCCTGCCGTATAGCTATAGACGCCAACCCGACCTGGGCAGGAGTCAGAATGCAGCTTGTTGAGTCGGCAAGATGGTATCACAGCCACAGAGTCCTGTTCATCAATGACCCGGATCATCTCTGTGTCCGAACAAAGTTCGAATGGGCACGCACCCTTTGCTCGCTGACATCGCTCAGCGGCAGTCTGTTCATGCTCAGTGACCCGCTGGATGCATACGATGAGGAACGGATCAGGCTCATTCAGCGCTGCCTGCCGCCGCTTGCCACAATGACAGCCGAAACTGGCCCGCTGGATATGAGATCGCCTGCCTTCACCTGGACCAAACTGCACGGTTTTGCAGTCAAACGGGAAAAACCAGTCGATGTAAAGCCTACGGAACTTGATGACGCACTCAACATGGCCGGAAGATATCCGACTATGAACAACGATCACCCGTTCTCGACACTCTGGGCGTTCCATCTGGATGTTCCGGGCAGAAATCCGTGGTCTGTGGTCGGTAGAATCGCCACGATACCGCTCAAGGAGACTGAAATTTCGCTTGAGAACCTTGGGCTTGACCCTGAGAAAGACTATCTGGTGTTCGATTTCTGGGCAGAGAGATACCTGGGCCGCGTTTCCGGCAAGTTCCATGTGCCCGGACTGGATTTAGGCCACTGCCAGATACTGTCGCTTCGCCAGGTGCTTTCCAGGCCGCAGTTCCTGGCCTCTACCAGACACATCAGCATGGATGCGGTCAGCGTGAAGTCCGAGACTTGGGCTGACAGGCAGTTGACAGTCGAGCTTTCCGGCATTCCGGGAACAAAGGAAACCTACTGGTTCCATGTTCCGCTCGGATACGTGCTTACTGAGGTTTGTGCAGATGGCATAACAGCTTCTCACAAGCAGCTTGGTGAGATTGTCTCGGTAGAAGTCGAGTTCACAGCCGATACTGGCGCTATCAAACTGGTATTTTAACTGGTTTCTGCCATAGATCGTATAAAATCGCTCCCGGATACAGGTCTGGGAGCGATTTTTTGTAATTAAGTAAAGATATTCCACATGGGTATTGCATAGCTTGCTTGCTTGATGTATAATCCACCTTAGCGAACAACTGTTCGACTCTAATTTATGAGGATAACATGGAACCAAAGATAATCACCAGAGAAGAGATTAAGCTGATTGGTATGCAGTACATCGGGAACAACTCGAACGGAGAAATCCCAAAGCTGTGGGAGAATTTTCTCCCTAGAATTGAAGAGATAAAGAACCAGTCAGGTGAATGTGTATGCTACGGTGTATGCGAGTGTCTTTGTGAAGGAGAGTGCAAGTGCGGTTGCGGCGGTGATTTTTCGTATATCGCCGCAAGAGAGGTCAGCAGCTTTGATGATGTACCTGAGGGAATGATAACCAGGACAATCCCCGCTTCGAAGTATGCGGTTTTCACACACAAGGGATTGCTTGAGAGTCTGAACAAGACTTTTGAGGATATCTACAGCAAGTGGATACCTGCTGCCGGGCTGGAAATAGCTGGAAGCTACGATTTCGAATACTATGATGAGCAGTTCAAGGACTTCGCGCCTGATTCAGAACTCGATATCTATGTTCCAGTAAAGTAAAACGGTGGTAAAATGCTAACAATCCATCCTCCGATGAAATAAAATCTGAGGAGGATGGTCAAACCCTTCGATCATAATGGCAAGAAGTATGGGTAGCCTCACAGCAGGGGACTATATCGAACAATTGAAACATGGTGATACCAAAGCGAAGCGGTTAGCTGCGTTGAGTTTGCGTCATAGTAGTAGCAAGATGGCTGTGCCTGCCTTACTCGAGACACTTAATGATCCGGATGTGTTCGGACCAGCCTTTTTGCATTATCTCATCATAGAAAGGCCGTGGAGGCAGTGCCTAAGCTTGTCGAACTTTTAGAAAGCACTGATGAATTCGGTTTGCTTCTAATAATAAAAGCATTAGGAACCATTGGGGACCGACGAGCTTTGCAGCCATTAATCGATGCCCTAAAGAGAGTAAAACCAGCACAACGCTGGATAATTTGGGATACAATAGGAGACATTGGATGTGCTGAAGAGGTAAAACATCTGTCTTACCTGCTCAATACTCCGGATTGGCAAGTGACTCCTGAAGATCGTCTGGTACTGCTGGAATTGGATTCTAAGCCTGCCCGCCCGTTATCTCCAAATCAAGTGGAGAAGATCAAGGCAGACATTGCGGAATTTACGAATGCAGATGTAAAAGCAAGATGGCGCGCTGTTTCCAGATTGGCCCGCAGGCGTGGTTTAGTTGTAGAGCTTTTAACGGAAGCCACAGCAAGTCCGAATCCAATGATTCGGTTTTACGCACTTTATACGCTGGGACAGATTGGAAATCCTCGTATTTATCCCGTCGCGCTGGCAATGACCAAAGATCCTAATCCGCATATTCGATGGGATGCATGCAAACTGCTGGGAATTATGGGCGGCAGCCGCGCAATTCCTACGCTTATAGAGGTTTTACTTAATGCAACTGAAGGTGATTTGGCAGTAAACGGCGCCTTAGATGGGCTGGAAGCAATAGGTGATCCTGCTTTACCGGCGGTCAAAGATCTTCTTCGGGCTGAAAACGAATTAGCGCGTATCACAGCGGCTTATCTTCTTGGCCATATCGGTTATGAGGAAGAATTCGATATTCTTGCGGAGCTTTTACACGATCCTAACCCAGCCATGCGAATAGTGTGTATGGAGTCGCTTATCATGTTATCGATTCGTCTACCGAAGAAAGGAAAAGAATGTCTGGAATTGATAAAACGGATGACCAAAGATCCGGTTAAGAGCGTAAAGGAGCGTGCTGTATACTTCTATGAGGAAATTACAGGATGATTCCTATTTATGCCCGCTCCGTAATGTACTCCTCCATCTTCCCAACCAGATCGTGGGTGATTTCGGCGTCGATTATTATCCGGTCGCTCTGGTAGTCGGCTGAGAGCACCCTTCCTCGGTCGTAGCAAAGCGATACGAGGTCGCTTCGGTCGTATGGAACCTCCATACGCACCCTGGTCAACAGAGATTGTATCGTAAGCGATATCTGCCTCATCAAATACGGCAGTCCCTGATGCTTTTTGGCCGAGATGTAGACCGAATTCGGCGTTTCTGCCACAGCTCGGCGGAGTTCATACTGGTCAGCAATAAGATCGGCCTTGTTGAACACCGTAACAACCGGTTTATTGGCAACGCCAAGCTCCTCCAGCACGTTAATTACCGCTTTTTGCTGATCTTTGGCGTGCGGATGGCTTGCGTCTACCACGTGAATCAGGAAATCGGCGTCTACTACCTCTTCAAGCGTGGCTCTGAAAGCAGCAACCAGGTGGTGAGGCAAATCCCTGAGAAACCCTACTGTATCGCTGATGAGCACAGACCAACCATCAGGCAGTGCAACTCGCCTGGTAGTCGGATCAAGCGTTGCAAACAGTTTCTGGTCGACATAAACATCTGAACCTGAAAGCGTATTGAGCAGCGTGGACTTTCCAGCGCTGGTGTAACCAACAAGCGCAGCCGATGGGAACGGCAGCCGCTTTCGTCCAGCCTTCTGCACGTTTCGATGCCGTCGAACCTCGTCAAGTTCTTCGGCTACATCGCTGATACGCCCTCTCAACCGCCTTCTGTCAGACTCTAGTTTGGTCTCACCTGGGCCTCTGGTGCCGATTCCACCGCCCAGCCGGGAAAGCGCAACCCCTTTACCGCTCAATCTTGGCAGCAGGTAGTTGAGCTGTGCCAACTCGACCTGCAGTTTACCTTCCTTGGTATGAGCGCGCTGGGCGAAGATGTCAAGAATAAGCTGCGTGCGGTCGATGACCCTGACAGTAACCGTTTCCTCGAGGTTTCGCTGCTGAGTGGGGCTTAAATCTTCTCCGACCACTACCACAGTCGCGTCAGTATCTTGAACCACTTCATATACCTGCATCGCGTTGCCCTGACCGATGTAGTAGGCAGGGTCCGGATGGCTTCTGCGCAGGTGAATTTCCTCAGCCAGGTCAGCGCCGGCGCTCGAAAGAAGCTCTTTAAGCTCTTCTGCGTTCCATTCGGCGATATCCGGGTCAGGTGGGTCTATGATAACCAGCACCGCTCGGTCGCGGGCTTCAACGTTGTAAGTCACTCGTTCTCCTTTTAACAGGTCCAGGGATACTGAACAATAACGCATTTGTTGTACCCTATTTCGGCAGACCTGTAACACCGCCAAAGTGTTCCGTTTTTTCGGCTCTTAGATTTACTTGCGGAACATGTATCGATAGATTGTATCTTCGAAGTCAGATTGCATCCAATTATTTTATAGAATAAAAGCGGCCATGTGTGTAGTGTATTATGAGGTAGATAGAGGCAATTGGGGTGCGAAAACAGCCTCGCACCCCCTAGATGTTAGAACTTGATATGCTTCGCTATCCGCTGTACTGCTTCGTGTACCCGTTCGCCGTCCTTATCGCCGGAGACAGTGAGCGACATTCTGATGTAACCTTCGCCATATTGGCCGTAGCCGTTTCCAGGTATAGCCAAAACACCTGCATCCTGAAGGAGAGTTTTAACGAACTCAGCAGATGTATAACCGGAAGGTATCTTTGCCCAAACATAAAGCGATGCAAGCGGTTTTTTGACTTCCCAACCGAGCTTGTTCAGCCCTTCTACCAATATATCCCGCCTTTTTCTGTAAAGTGCAAGCGTCTCAGCGTTGTCTACGTGCTCCAAAGCGTGTGCAGCGGCGATATCGATGGCTGGGAATTGCCTTGAGTCCACATTAGACTTCAACTTGTTGAGTGCCCGAATCAATTCTGAGTTCCCGACAGCCATTCCAATCCTCCAACCGGTCATGTTGTAGGTCTTGGATAGCGAGTGCATCTCGATACCGACATCCTTGGCTCCTTCAGCCTTGAGGAATGACGGCGGCCTGTAGTCTTCGTAGAATACTTCGCTGTAAGCACAGTCGTGGCAGACGGCTATATCGTATTCCTTGGCAAACGCGACGACATCCCGGAAGAAATCTACTGTTGCAATGGCTCCAGTAGGGTTATTCGGATAGTTCAGATACATAACTTTGGCCTTGTGGGCAACATCCGAAGGGATTGCTGTCAGGTCTGGCAGGAAACCGTTCTCCTCGAGAAGCGGCATAACAACCGGCTCTCCGCCTGCGAGAAGCGTAGCCATTTTGTAGGCTGTATAAGCCGGGTCAGGCACCAGCACAACATCACCTGGGTCAACCATTGCCCATGCAAAGTGAACCAGGCCTTCTTTTGAACCAATCAGCAGCACAGCCTCAGTCTTAGGGCAAATGTCTACGCCAAAGCGCTTTTTATACCACCTACCAACCGACTCTAGGAACATCGGCCAGCCGCACTCGGTCTCATCGTAGCGGTGAGTCACCGGGTCTTTTGCTGCTTCAGCCAGTTTGTCGATGATTATCTGTGGTGTTGGCTGGTCAGGGTCGCCTATTCCCAGGTCAATCAGGTCACGGCCTTCTTCTATCGCCTTGGCTTTCATTCTTGCTATCTCACCGAACAGATACGGTGGAATAAGGTCTAATCTTTTAGCGTACTGCAACGTTAACTCCTTCAATTTGGGTTGTTGATGTAGAATCAAGAGTCAAGACAGCATAGGTATTGGGTGTATCTATTCTCCTGATGTCCAATCAGCAATCGTTTCCGGGGATATTTCTCCTGTGAAGACTTCAACAGCCGGGCCAGTCATCATTGCAGGACCATCTTCCGGCCACTGGATTTCCAGGTCTCCTCCGTTCAGATGAACAACTACCGATCTTTCAGTCTTGCCGTTCAGGATGGATGCTACAACGGACGCGCATGCTCCGGTTCCGCAGGCCAGAGTCTCTCCAGCACCTCGTTCCCAGACCCTCATCCTGATTTCTTTTGGAGAAATGACCTGTATAAACTCAACATTCGTCCTTTCAGGGAACGAAGGATGTACTTCTACTTCCTGACCGATTATCCTCACCGGATATTTCTCAACATCTTCTACGAACGAAACGCAGTGAGGGTTTCCCATGTTTACGCAGGTAACAAAGATTGTACGGTCTCCCAACGCAAGCGGTTCGTTTATTATGGGACCGGTTCCGGGCATGAAGCTTGGTATTTCGGCTCGGTCGAGTCTTGGATTGCCCATGTTGACGCGAGCGGCGGTGACTTTTCCATTTGATTTTACAAGGTCAATCACCTTCAGTCCGCCGAGAGTTTCCACCCGTACGGGATCAGCCGTTGTTATTCCCTGCTCATACGCGAACTTGGCAGCGCACCGAATGCCATTACCGCACATTTCTGCCTCGCTGCCGTCCGGGTTCATCATCCTCATAAAGAAGTCGGCGGTATCAGACGGTATTACAAGAATCAGGCCATCGCCGCCGACTCCGAAATTTCTATCGCATATTCTTTTAGCGAGTTTGGGAAGCACTGTGTCGCTCAGATGTTCCTTAAAGCCGTTGACAACAACAAAGTCGTTGCCAAGGCCATGCATCTTCGAGAAAATCACTCCTGCTCCTCTTCTTCCATAGATTGTCCACCTTGTCCGGCAGCGCGTGCTTTCTCAGACACCATTTCGCGCATCCCAATTGGCTTCATCGGCACTACAGATGCTATCGCGTGTTTATATATCAATTGAGGAGGCTTACCCTGGCTGTCCAGAACTACGGTAAAGGCGTCGAAGCCTCTTACCATCCCCTTAAGCTGCACTCCGCCGGTCAGGTAGATGGTTACAGGCGTGTTCTCCTTCCTCACCTGATTCAGGAACAGATCCTGCAGGTTCATTTGGGTCTTGTTCATATACGACTCCCTATTCTTGAGTTGGCGGTACCGGATGGTAAGCCTGGTCCGCCATTCTTCACAGTCAGCGGTTCCCGAACCGAGCTACCTGGTGCAGGGCAAAATCAACCGCCAACATGTCTGCTAATTATGCGTTCTCTTCTATTACTCCTGCCTTCACGAGCGATTCTTCTATGATATCAGCAACCTCGGAAGGCTGTTTTTCGTCTACGTCTATCCACTGGATCCGCGGATCAGCACGGAACCAGGTAAACTGCCTTTTGGCAAACCGCCGAGTGCTTTGTTTCAATACATCTACGGCAGTATCAAGGTCATATTCACCCTTCAGTCCTGCGGCAATTTCTTTATAACCGAGTCCCTGCATAGAGGGCAAATCGACATCGTAACCTTGATCGAGCAGTCGGGCCACTTCCTGGATAAGCCCCTGGCGAATCTGTTCATCGACACGCTGTTCGATGCGCTGGTAAAGCTTCTGCCGGTCCATCGTAAGCCCGAAGAACAGTGCATCCGGATACCTTGCGCTCTCAGGTCTGGTCTCTTCCACTGCCTGAGACATCGCTTTCCCAGTCTGCTCGTACACCTCAAGCGCCCGGATGACCCGCTTTACGTCGTTCGGATGAAGCCGAGCGGCGGTTACAGGATCTACCCGGGCGAGTTGATCATGCAGGTAGCTTTTACCCTTCTCTGCGGCAATTTCCGCGAGTTTTGCCCGAATTTCTGCGTTTGGCCCAGGGCCGGGAATGTTTAGACCGTCGATAAGCGCGCGAATATAAAGCCCAGTACCGCCCACAATAAGCGGCAGCTTGCACTTGGCCATCAACTCATCAACGATCTTCGATGCCCGTTCCTGGAAATCCGCTACAGTGAACGGTTCGTCAGGGTCGACTATATCAATCATATGGAAAGTCACGCCCTGTTGCTCTAGAGGAGCAGGCTTGGCTGTTCCGATGTCCATACCTCGGTAGATAGCCATAGAGTCCGCTGAGATAATCTCAGCTTCTACTCTTTTTGCAAGCTCAACGGCTGCTGCTGTCTTACCGGATGCAGTTGGCCCAACAACTACGACGGGCCTAAGCCCGCCGCATCGAATTCGTGACTTCCGTTCCGTCATATGTTCAACAGAGTATACCATAATAACCATCAAACAACAATGAGCGGGAAAGGTAAGAAGGGATGATATGGGGTATGTACCGCATACCTTATTCGGCCTACCAAAGGTCAGCCAGCAGGTTGCGGAACGGGATGAACGGGTCAGTGCCGCTCTCAGGATGTATTGCGCAGCAGTTATGCTCTGCTTTACGGCATTTTCTGGCTTGGGGACATTCTATTCCCTTCTCTTCTTCTTGCCAGGTGCCGTCTGCGAGCATCCATCGGTGGTAAATGAAGATGGCGTTAACATAATCCTTGATGAAGTAACAAAATTTCTTCTCTACTCTGCGTTCGTAGGTTTCATTCATTGTTTTGAATTATTGTCTGGTAAAGATAACGAGCGCTTTGATAACGTTTCGGTCGTTGGTAAGTGAGAATGTTCCGTTCAGGTCATCTACAACCAGGTTCTCAACAATTTGCAGTCCCAGGTTTCGATGGTTGTGCAGGTCAAACCCGGGCGGCAGCAGTTCACCGTTGTTGGTTACTGAAAGTCTGATTTTGTCTCCATCTTCCTTGAGGCTCATCACGACTTTTCCCCAGCTTGAATACTTGAAGCCATGCTCTATGGCATTTTGCAGCAGCTCATTCAGTATCAATGCCACCGATGTAGCCTGCCGGGCAGGAAGAATGATGTCGTCTCCCTCTACACAGATTTCTATGCGCTTATCTGGAGGGATCATGCCCCTAGCTGTAGCTGCTAGAACTCCGTCAGCCACTTTTTTGATGCTCACATTGTCCAAATTATCGCCCGAGAGCAGTTCGTGAACCGATGCGATTGCTAACACCCTGTTGATGCTCTCGTTAAGTACCTGCTCTACTGATTCAAACTTACCGTAACGTATTTGCAGTCTGAGAAGGCTTGCTATAGTCTGAAGGCTGTTTTTTACGCGGTGGTGCATCTCTCGGATGATTGCAGAGCGCACCTTCAGCTTGGAGTTCTCGATAGCCATCGCTGCGTGACTTGCCATTGCCTCAAGAAGCGCTTTTTCTTCGTCCGTGAAGACGTGAGGTTTACTCGTATAGCAGTTCAGCACCCCGATAACTTTACCTTTTATCCTCATTGGTACAGCGATAAGCGAACATAACCCTTCTTTCTTGGCTATGTCAGGATAACGATATCCGGGGGTCTTGCGGACATCCAATATAGTTATGGCCTGCCCATCCATTACAGCCCTGCCTGCCACGCTTTCTGCCAGTTTCAGGTTTGGTTTCTTGATATACGCGCGGCTCTTGCTCTGAGTGGCTTTGATGACAAGTTCATCACGGTTTTCGTCCAACAGCATCACGGAACAGATTTTGAAGTTCATACTGTCCGCAGTCATTGCAACGATTAGATGCAGGACCTCTTCAAGATACATATCTTCAGAACTTATGGTGCGGCTGATGTCGGTGAGTGTCGTAAGGTGTGAAGCCTGCTTCTTCATCCGCTGATACTGAAGGAAGTTCTCGACAGCTCCGCCTACCTGTTCTGCGATGCTGTTCAGCAACCTGATTTGAGTGGGGGTATACTCGTGGGTTGTTGCTGTGCGTACGTTGACAACGCCAACCAGGTTCTCTTTTCCACAAAGCGGGACAGAGAGCATAGACTCATAATCTTCCAGGAATCCGGGAACATGCTTGAACCTGTAGTCATTCCAGGCTTCTTTATCCAAAGCTACCAGCCTGCGCTCTCTGGCAACCCATCCGGTGACACCTTCACCGACTTTCAACCTGAGTTTGCCGATAATTCCTGTTGCCTGCCGGCTGGAAGCACGCAGCACCAGCTCGTTTCTTGCCTCATCCAGCAGATAAATGACACAGAGATCCGTTCCCGTGACTTGAACCACTATGTCAGCCACGCGTTTGAGCATCTCTTCTATGTCAAAGAGCGCTCCAATGGCCTGCCCGATCTGCCTGAGAGCATCAACCTCGAGTTCTCTGTCTTTCAGTTCAGCCTCGATGGCATCGAGCCGGGATTGCAATATTTCGGTATCAGTCTTTGTTAGTTCGCTCATAGATATTGCGTCTAAAGCAAGCCATCATGGCATACTGAACTGCAAGGTAATGGTCTACACCTCGTGTGCTATGATTACCGCTTCTGCTATCTCTCGCATACTCTTTCTAGTGTTCATGCTCTGCTGCTGGATACGCCGAAATGCTTCGCTCTCCTTCAGCCCGTATTTGTCCATAAGTATACCCTTGGCTCTATCGACAATCTTACGGGTCTCGAGTTTGCTCTGAAGATCACCGACCTGAGCTTCAAGCTCGCCCATCTCCAGATAGCGGGATATCGCTATTTCAATGGCCGGCATAAGGTCGGATTCCTTGAATGGCTTTACCAAATAGCCAAATACACCTGCTTCTTTGGCCCGATCGATAAGGTCGCTCTGGCTGTAGGCAGTCAGAAGCACTACGGGAGCGATTTTTTCCTCTGCAATGGCCTTTGCAGCGTCAAGCCCGTCCATCACAGGCATTTTTATGTCCAATATCACTATATCCGGCCTGAGTGTACGGGTAAGCTCAAGAGCTTTTTGCCCGTCTGCTGCCTCACCAATTACGGTGTGGCCCATTTCTTCCAATACTTTTTTCAAGTCAAGTCTGATTATGGATTCATCATCAGCGATTATTACTTTGAGTTGCGACATCGGCACCTCCTGAGACAGTCTTCCATAATTGGCTGCTTTGCCAGTGCAATCAGGCCTGTCTACCTGGTATAATTACTGCACAAATAACTTTGGGCGGCCGTCTCCGACCGCCCCGTCTTCAGATTAATTTTATATGCTGCTATAATTTTTGTCAAAGGACGAAGGTAGTAAAGAGAAGTTTCGAGTGACGAGTGATGAGTAATGAGTCTTGGGTGATGAGTGACGAGTATTGAGTGATAGGTGCTGAGTGACGAGATTTGCACTCGGGCAAAATTTGCAACACACTCGGGTGCTACACCCATACTCGGGCTAAATTTGCAATTTAGCCCGGAAAAGTAGCCGAGGGATTTGCAATCCCGGTCATTGATACTTCATACGATGATTCGGAATCACAGATTCGATGTTGGTGACGAGTAATGAGTAACGAGTATGCTTCGGTGCGTGCTTTTTGCGCCGAAGCCCCGTTATGAATCTCAATCAGCACCGCCAAGCCCATCTCTTTTACTCATCTTTAGATTTTCCTCGCTAAGACTCGCACTGCAGTTCATTCGTCCGCTAAGGAGATACATTGAAAGACCGCCGGTTCATTTATTTTGTTTTAAGCTGTGCAGCCTGTGTTGCGCTTTGGCTGCTCATCCCTTACCTTCCAGTACCCAAGAACACTTATGTATTTGCTGCTGTCGGACTGGCGATGCTGAGTGTATTTATGTTCATCCAAATGAGCATCCCCAGGTGGTTTACGAGCCTTACCGTAAAGCCTGTATGGGCTGTACTGGTTGTGGTTGTTGCTATTGTTGGTTGGCTAGCTGTGGTCATGGTTGTATCTTCTCCTTACGCGCGTTATGAAGTAAAAGGTTATGGTTCAATCCCGCTCAAGATAGGCGAAGACGTTCCTGAAAACCTGCCTGCGACTATCCAGAAAGAGTTTCCTATGCCTCAGACTGAACAGAAGAAAGAACCAGGCAAGGAAAACGAGAATAAGGACGGCAAGAATCTAAAGACTGCCAGTGATAATCCTCCGAAGATGATGAAAGTCACGCTTATCAGGCGTCCGGCCAACCTGAGCTTCAAGCTATTTGTGTTCAGCAACGTTGCTCAAAAATCAAAAGTGATTACCAGTTTGCTGATGATTATCGCTGCATCGGCTTTCGGTTATTTGGTATCTTACATCTTGCGTGAGCCGAACATCCTCCTGCCGGTAAGTATACTGGCTGCAGGTATAGATATCTGGACGGTAAAGTGGGGGCCGACATTCCAGGCTATTCAGAAGATACCTCACGTAGTTGAATCTGTTTCAGTAGCAATACCCAAAATTGGTGGAGCAGCAGCAGGGTTCCAAGCGGTATCATTCATCGGCCCGGCGGACTTTATATTTTTTGCGATGTTCCTTGGGGCCATCTACAGGCTGAAGATGAACCCTGTTCGCACGTTTTGGGTCGCGTTTCCGCTTTTGACGCTTGGAATGGCCTCTGTCATCGCCTCAGGGATGTTTCCAGCGCTCAAATTCCTTCATGGTGGGCTTCCGGCGCTGATTCTGATAGGGGCTTCTGTAGTAATCGGCAACCTTGGGCACTTCAAGCTGAAAAAAGACGAGTACATAGCAATTGCTGTTGTTGCCGTACTGCTCGCAGCAGTAATATTCGTGCTGACTCCAATAATCAGAAGTGGGAGTTGATATACATCAGACAGGAATTTTCAATGCTGTGAAGACTGACTGTAGTGCTTTTTGATTTCAGACATATATTGCTTCCCGATCCAGGTGTTGTTTTCACTGAGCCATTCGGACAGAGCCGTCCATCCGGTAGGAGGCTGGTTTGAGACCAGAAGGTCAGCTATCAGTCCTTCGACTTCTTCTTTTGTGAGGATAACATCTCCCACCAGCTTGCCTATTATGTTTGCAAGCTTCAGAAAGATCTCAGGTGATATATGAACCAGGCTGACCTTTGTTCCTACCTTTTCACCTATCATCTTGACCAGGTCGTTGAATGTGTAAATCTCTGGCCCAACAGCATCAAGAACGATGTTCTCATCCCTTTCTGCGAGGTTAACGGCCATATCGGCCAGGTCCTGAACGAACATCGGCTGAACCTTGTATTCCCCTGATCCAGGAACGGCAAATATCGGAGAACGGCGCAGCAACCAGGCTATGTTGTTGATAAGTATCCCCTCATCTCCAAATAACACGTTAGGCCGAAGGATGACATAGGACATTTTGGACTGTGTGATGATTTTCTCGACCTCAGCCTTACCCCGGTAGTAGGGAAAGGGAGAATCTACGGACGGATTAGTGATGCTAACGTGGATAATCCTTCGGACACCTGCGTTTTCTGCGGCCTTGATGAGAGTCCTGCTGTTCTCTACAGCCTTCGAAAATGTCAGTCCTTTAAGAGAGAAGCGGATCCAGTAGGTGTTAAACAGGACTGATGCACCTTTCAGGCTTTCAGTGAGTGCTTTTGGATTATCGAAGTTATAAGGTACTGCTGTGACTCGTTGCCCGAACTCGTGTGGCCTGTCTGGATGACCTGTAAGCGTCTTTACACGTTTGCCCCGAACCAGCAGGCGGCGAGTAATGTGCCTGCCGGTATATCCAAACGCACCAGTGACCACATTCAGGTCTGCATCAGCCATAATGTTCGCTCCTGTTTAGGTTTACAGATATGGTAGGTCGTTCTACTCTTGCCCAACTGTTTTACAAGCAGTTATTTGCCTACGGGCGGCAGCCAAATGTTCTGAGGCTAATCTATAAACTCACTGAAGGTCATCTTTTTGACGATTACCCCTTCAAAGCTCAGGAGTTTTTCCTCCATAGCGTTAATCTGAGATTCGTCTCCGATGAGTTCCAGCAGAATCAATCCACTTGGAGAGCAGGCTGAGTTATGAACCTCATGCAGCCCGATTCTGGTCTTGATGAGGCATCCGAACTCCGTGAAAACCTCCTGGATATCGGGAGCAGTCTTGACCCTGTTGGTCTGAAGAACACCAAGGATTGTGCGCTTGCTCATGGTTGTCTCCTTTCTATTGATTGGCTTATTGTAGCAGTTGAATGCCTTATAACTCAATGCAAAATTGCAAATAAGATTATAAGTTAAGGCGCAGGCTCATGGGCTTTTCGACCATAGACCTTCTCATAGGCCTTGCAGTAGGGACAAAAGCCTCCTTCGATGCTCTTAACAAACCAGAAGATGATTCCCCGCTGCTTTCTTCTTGCGTGAGTGCATACCGGACACTCTACACATTTCTGCGCCATTTCCCGGTCCTTTTCTGTGACTGTCTGGTTATCCATTATTACCCTCAACTTATCTATTGTCTGCTGTAACGCGTGTATATTATACGCTGATAATGAGCATATTACATCTGATTGAAATATATCTTGAGGCGGTATAATATTAAGCTGAGCTTTGCTCCGCGTACATTCAAAACAACATCATAGAGGGCAGCATAAATGAAAATCGCAAACAACATTACAGAACTGATAGGTGGAACGCCGCTTGTGCGGCTAAATAAGGTAGTAGGGGATGCTAAAGCCGAGGTTGCGGCTAAACTGGAGTTTTTCAATCCAGGGGGAAGCGTTAAAGACCGTATTGGGTTGAGTATGATACAGGATGCAGTCCAGAGCGGTAAGTTGAAGCCCGGTGATGTCATTATCGAGCCTACCAGCGGCAATACGGGTATTGCGCTTGCAATGATTTCAGCCAGTATGGGCTTCAGGTTGATCTTGACGATGCCGGACACGATGAGTATAGAGCGCAGGAAGCTGCTGAGAGCCTTTGGCGCAGACCTGGTGCTTACACCTGGAGCTGAAGGCATGGCCGGAGCTATCAAAAAGGCTGAAGAACTGATGAGAGAGATTCCTAATTCATTCATGCCACAGCAATTCAAAAATCCCGCTAATCCAAAGATCCACAGAGAGACGACTGCTGAGGAGATCTGGCGCGATACCGATGGGAAAGTGGATATTGTCGTAGGTGGAGTAGGCACAGGCGGCACTCTGACAGGGATAGGAGAGGTAATCAAGTCCCGTAAGCCTTCCTTTAAGATAGTTGCTGTTGAACCTGAAGCGTCTCCGGTGCTTTCAGGCGGACAAAAGGGGCCTCATAGAATCCAGGGCATAGGCGCAGGGTTCATTCCGGATGTTCTTAAGACGGAATTATTAGACGAAATCATACGGGTGTCTGACGATGATGCTATCAAGATGGGAAGGCGGCTTCACAAGGAAGAAGGAATCCTTGCTGG
Organism: Armatimonadota bacterium; assembly: GCA_029551395.1. Lineage (GTDB taxonomy): Bacteria > Armatimonadota > UBA5829 > UBA5829 > DTLH01 > JAKPFN01. The sequence goes on from JAKPFN010000083.1 coordinate 31,385, forward strand.
GATTTCCTCAGGTGCTGCGGTACATGCTGCTGTTCAGGTTGCAAAGAGAGACGAAAACGCGGGTAAGCTGATAGTGGTGATACTGCCAAGTACAGGTGAAAGATACCTGAGTACTGCATTGTTTGAAGAATAATGCACTCTTAATCTGACAGTAGAAGGTGTAAATGATGTTGTTTCGCCGGTTGATACTGCCTGTCTTGATTATTTCGCTGCTCCCGGCTGCGATTCTGGCACAGACTGCCAGGTCCGTTCGGATAGTCAGACAGTCCCCAGAGGACCTGACCGGGCAAGTTGTTACAATGATAGACGGACAGGAAAGAGTTATAGCTGATGAAGCGTGGAATGCGTGGATTATAGAAGAAGGCCGGGCAGTCGTTTATTCTGGAAGCGATGGTGCTGGTGGTTTTGAGAACGAAGGACAATCGCTTTGGCGATATGACGCAGCTACCGGTGGAAAGCGGAAGCTGATGGCTGAGTTCTTCATGATTCGCAAGGTTGTGGAGGCTCAGTCACGGTCTGGTGAAACGGCGCTGCTTGTGACGATGATGGATGGCGGGCTTGGCGCGCCGCATGTAGCCGTGGTAGACCCAAAGCGTGGGCAGGTCTGGAGACAGCAGATGGCAAGGTTCGTCGGTGTGAGGAACGGAAACATCGCTGTAGCGCTTTATGACCCGGATGAAATCCAGCTTCAAGAGAATCCGCGTCCCAGAAAGCTGGTCTACTACAGTCTGGACGATCTTCTCAGCAGAAATGCATGTCCCTGCTGGCCTGTAGGTGTGCCGCTGGAAGTGTTTGAGTAGTAGATAGAACATAGTTAGCAAGGAAGGCGCATTATATGCGTCGGCGCGCGTTTTTTGCGCCGACGCCAACGGTGTAATCTCGGATAGACAGGTAAGGGATCTTTTATCTACTCTCGGGAGGGATTTGCAATCCCTCCCGGACATATTGCTGAGGAATCTGTGATTCCGTATGATGGTCTAAAATACTAATGATCGGGATTGCAAATCCCTTGCTATTTTTCCAGGCTAAATTGCAAATTTAGCCCGAGTGTTAGATAGGCAAGGGAGGCGCATAACTACCTCCCTTGCTAAAGATTACCGTTCTTACGCAGCGGAAAGAGCATCAAGATTCTGCACCAGGCCTCGTTCCTCTATGTGAGAAACCAGTTCCTGCTTCTTGAACCTTGCCCCAAGCACATACGCATCAGCCCCGCCGTAGAATAGGATTACATCTTCTCCACATACACAGCTTCCGGCAGGAAAGACGCAGTTCAGGTTCCTGTCATGGGGCCACGGTGAATGAAGTTCATAAGGTGTTTCAGGCTCGATAAGACAGTCTGCCCTTCCTTCCACTATGGCTTCAGGACAGGATGGATCGAACCTGTTGAAGTTGAGAATGGCATAACCTGCTGAGTAATCCCGCTCCCCGGTAGCGTAATAGTTGCCCGTGTGGTAGTCCAAAAGGTAACGGTTGTTTCCAAGCGATAAGGGAGCCGAACCAGCACCTAGCCAGGATATGTGATATCTGGGGTCCGATGCAGCACGCATGATGGTGCCTATATCCTGCCACTCGCCTGTTGGCGAATCAGCTATGGCAAGTGCTATATTGAACTCGCCCTGATGCCCTACCATGGGCCTGTGGAGCATCACATATTTTCCGTCTATGGTATCAGACATAATGACGGCATCTTTGTTCGGGTAGCTGTTGACGTCTCCTTCTACCGGACCGAGTTTCGTCCAGTTCACCATGTCCTGAGATACTGCCATGCATATCCTGATGTTGTGTTCTACTGGCAGGTTAGGGTTGTAACCGCAGTAGACCATGTAGAAGGTATCGCCTATTCGTGTAACCCGCTGGTCCTCGACGCCGTTGTAGTCATAGCCCATCGGATCGTCACCTGGGACAACTACGGGATAGGCCAGGCGTTCCAGAAGCTCAAAGCCCGGTGTAAAGACCGCAAGCCCTACTGAAGACCTGAGAGTCGGGCGTCCAGGAACCTCCGTTGGGATTCCTCTGTAATAAACCACTATTACTCCGTCCTGGAGTTTGGGATCGTTCAGAGAATGGCGGCTCAGCACTCTCTGTATAAGTCTGTCGTTTGTGGAAGACCGCTCGAGGCGGACGGCTGTAGGATTGAGGGTAAAACCATCATCCCAGCCTGATGGATCGGCCGAAATCAACGGTCGACCGTTATTAAGACGTTCGAAATTGAGTCTTGTGCTGCAGCTCATTGCCGCTTTATCCATCCTTATTCACGTTTAAGTGTTGTCCCTGTAACGGGATTTCTTCGTAAATAATGCACTGTTCAATGCAATTGTTTGACAAATATGAGCCAATGGCCGAGGTCTATAGTATCACGGCATAATTGCTCAGTCAATTAGCATGACTGAAATATTTTAGAGATTGTTCTCGATTATTTTTCTAGGAGATACTAGGGGGACAGTAGCGAGTGATGAGTGACGAGTGATGAGTCTATACAAAGGTGTAATCGAAGCCAGAAACGGAGTAGATTCGGTTTTTGGAGTGCGAAGCCTGACTCCGCACTCCAATCCTCTCCTAAGCCGCTTTTCTAGTCATTCCAAGCAGCTCGGGGTCGAAAACGAACACTCCCTTGATATAATCCTTCGGACGATTTTTTGTGATGGTATCAAACGCCTTCTGAGGATCGTTTGCATCGAAGAAATGAGTGACCAACGGCTTCAGGTCGAACACTCCATCCCGGATATACTGCACGGCTTCTTGAAAATCACGAGTCCAGTCACGCGATGCAGCCGGAGTAGCGTTCAGTACATCCAGCCCTTTCATATGCCACAGGTTGGTATTGCATACCCTCGTAGGCAGGTGATGGGCAAACAGGCAGAGTATTCCACCGTTTCGCACGAAGTATTCAGCACTGGTAAGCCCTTCCTCACAGCCGGAACACTCTATCACCACATCCTGAGACTCCATCTCAGGCGCGTCTGTGCGGGCGCCGTACTTCTCAGCCAGAGCAAGCCTCTCAGGGTTGATATCTCGGGCTATAACCTCAAACCCTCGCTTTACTCCAAGCTGGACCAGGAGCAGCCCCATAAACCCGCAGCCGATGACTGTCATCCTTGCACCCGGATTGCGCTCCTCTATCAATCTGATGCCGTTTACAGCGCACGCTGTCGGTTCACCCATCCAAAGATACAGGTCTTCCTCATCATCCGGGATCTTCGACGCTTGACCTTCCCAGACGCAGTAATAATCGCTGTAGTTGGCAAACCCGAGCGTGCTTACCTTATCGCCTACCTTGAACTGGGTGACATCGCTGCCGACCTCAACTACCACACCAACGGCCTCGTGCCCCATGACAGTCGGAAACCAATCGATAGGCAGCTCACCGGTAAATGCGTGGAGTTCAAACGCGCAAATGCCATTTGCAGCAGTCTTGACCATAATCTCCCACGGCTGTGGAGATGCTATTTCGCTTTCCTGAACCTCAACCTGGCCGACTCCTTTAAAGACAAGAGTTCTGCCCTTCATTACAAAGCATCCTTTCTTTATATCAAGCCCTCTGCTTCGAGCGGCTCATACTTTTCTAACTTTCTCTTCTTTCAAGTTTTCCACGTCTAGCCCTTCTCGCTTTTTCGCGATTAACATCCTCAGGCTAGAGTAATACTAGCTGAAATCAGATTCAAAACCCGTGCATCGTGACCGTTTACTGAGACAGTCAACTGGTTGTCTTTTGCAGCTACCTTCTCACCCGTTACAATGTCCACCGAGCTATCTAATGCATTAATATCATCCGAGAATCTCACTGTTACCTCTTTGCGCTCAAGTGAGATGTTGACTACATAAGCTGTGAGCCTGCCATCGGACTCGTGCAGCCTGACCCAGACATCCATATCCGAAGGTGCGGCTCTTGGCTTCACCCCGAGGCTTTCTGCAAGGTCAGCAATCAACCGTCCGGCATCCTCGCAGCCCCACTCGAGACATAGACCCGGATAAGTGCCGATCAATACCGCTTTGCCATTCCCAAAAGTGTTCCGGGTCATAGCAGGGCCTCCATCAGAGTATTCTGCCAATACTTCAGCCGACTGAACAACCAACTGCTGTCGGTGAACAGTGCACCACACGCTTTTATCGTTCCAGACAATATGAGGAGCGTTTTCCAACACTGTCTCAGGCCCGCTTTCGGCCTTTACGCCGAACACTTCATGCAGACCGTAACCCGGAGTCGTTACCTGGACATATCCGCCGTTCCCAAATTGCGCCGGACATGCTTCAGAGATCAACACACCGCCGTTTCGGACATAATCGGCCAGCACCTTGGCTGTTTTTTCCTCTATCATCAGCGGAAACGGCAGGTAGACCATCGGATAGCCTTCCAATTGATCCGGTCTGACAAAATCCACCTGATAACCAGCCTGCGAAAGCGCTTTGTAAGCCCCTCGGACAGCCTGAGCATATTTTCCTGCATTCCGGTCAGAGATATGGCAGAAAATCTGGGACTCGGGAATCACTACTATGGCTGCATCCCCCTTCAACGGCTTCGATTCAAGCAGTTCAGGATGGGAATTAGTGAACTTTGCGAACCATGAGGCAGCTTCGGTGCGTTCTGTCGGCGATCCATCGAGATTACACAGCCCGAATCCAGGAGATTCTGGCCCCAGTAGTTCCGGTCTCCACTGCCAGTAGAGAACGCCTTTGCCTCCTGATGCAAGGCTGATCCAGTTCCACAGCCGGATATCCTCCGGTTTTGGCGCGCGGCTGTGCATCAACCCTTCTCCAGAAGGCCCCGCCTGTGTCTCAGCAGTCCAGAATGTCTTCCCGGCAGACGCCCCACGGATCATATCGTGAACTTTGAACGTCTCGATGTTGTCGTAGTTGAACCAGAGCGGGAAGCAGGAAAGCCCGTAGAGATCGACCTCTTTAACGTTGCGCCAGTCGTCGGTGAGATGTGTGCAGGTGGAGCCGATAGTAGTCGGCAGTCCGTGAGATACCAGCAGCACGTCAGGATCAGCTTCCCGAAGCGTCTGTACCCGCCATCTGAGCAGTTCTCCCTGGTTAGCCAGCCTGAACTTGATCCAGTCTATCCAGTCCGGGTAGCCTCCCCAATACCTTGGCGGCACAACCTGTTCCCAGGATGTATAGCGGCGATACCATGCCTTGGAAAGCCCTTCTATATCACCGTAGGACTGCTTCAGGTTGTTCCTGAACTTCTCTATTGTAGCCTGACAGTAGCAGTAGTACTGGCTGCCGATGTAGCCGTCCAATTCAAACCAGACCTCATTCCAGACATCATAGCCAAGGAGTGCTTTATGGCCTCTGAAATGCGCAGCGAGTGCGGTCATAAACGACTGTGCAGCCTCGCGCGGCACTGAATTGTCCAGGCAAAGCCCCGGCCAGCCTCCTCCCGGAGTGTTAGGTCTGCCCATTGGAGTTATCTGCTGGCCGTCGTTTGCTGTGTAACGCGCATCAGCGTTCTGCTCGACGAGCCAAGCAGGTGTATTCTCCAGAATAACCTGTATCAGCGCATTTAGCCCGATTTCCCGGCACAGTTCCATCAGCCTGTCAAGGTGGGAAAAATCGAAACTGTCGTTTGAGGTATGAATCCAGCTCCACATGGCCCAGAGCCGCACTGTATTCATGCCCTGCTCTTTCATCAGCCGCAGGTCATGCTCCCAGTCTTCCTTCGGTGGGTTAGGCGTGCGGTAATACTGCGCCCCATAAGGAAAGATGATATTGCTCATAATATGCCAGTAGTTTTCCAATTGCTGAATTAGCGCCGGATAAGACTCCGTGCAGTCTAGTTCAAGCAAGCGTGCATTAATTCTCGCAGATTTGTCATAATTTTACTGCCCAAGTATAACATAACTGGCTCTATAGTCAAGTTTCAGGTGGTTGCTGGCAAGCTTGAGAGGGAAAACCATAGAAGGATTGCATTCAAAAGCGCACTCTTTCTGTTGCCGAGATTCACTCTTACGGTCTTTTTTATGGAATTACTAAATGGTGGTATCAGTGTTGCTATTTTGGTAATTCTTTTCATCATTACAGGGCACTTAACATTACCAGGTTGACAAGCATACTTAAGCTGGGTTATTAATACATTATAACTGGTTTCATAATCTGGCCGGGTCTGCGGCGGCATAAATACAGGCTTGAGACCAGTGTAAACAGCTTAATTCCCGCAAGACCTCGAAGAAGGTCGTCCCCCGCTTGCGAGGATAATTTAATAGGAGGTCTCCCGTGCGTATTGTAACAGCATGTGCAGTGTTGCTTCTTTTAATGCTGTGCACGAGCGTATGCGCCGTCGCCGCTGACGGTGACCAGGCGCTGCTCATATTGAATAGTAACGACTTCGCTGATACGGAGGCTACAATTACCGCCATCCACAAAATCGGCGGACATGCAATGCATGTTTTCCCTCCGACAGCAGTTATAGCAAGTATCCCACCGGAAATCGAGAACCAGGTCAGGGCGATTCCCAATGTGGCTGCACTGTATCGAGAAACTGTACCGATGATTGCAGGTGCAGGTCTTGCCGAAGAGACTGGAATCAAAGCCTGGAACTACCTGAATCTTCCTGAACCAGCCAGCACAGAGTCTAAAGGACAGCCCCTCTCAGGTGATGTATTTATTGCACCAAAAGGCGCTGACCCAATGACACTTGGTGTATCTCCGGCTGCTCCCGGTTACTACGACACAAGCCTGTTCTTGATTGGTAAGGTGGCATTTGGAATTATTATGCCGGAATCAAATGGCGGTAGTGAGAACTGGAGTACCAGCAGGCAGGACACGGTGGTAAATGAAATTGTTGCTGGTATGAACTGGTGGACTTCCAAAGGCGGGGGAGCGGCCAGAGTTACCTTCTACTATGATATTCAGAGAAGCATACCCACCCAGTACGAGCCTATCACTATGAATGGCTGGACTGACGAGAACCTTTGGGTAAGCGACATCTTCCTGAATATGGGCTACTCCAGCGGAGATAACTACGCCCGCGCCAGGGCATATATCAACAGTATCCGTAATACCTATCATACAGACTGGTGCCTTGCAGCTATTGTCGTGGACAGCCTTGTTGATGGAGATGGAACATTCAAAAGCGGTTACTTTGCATATGCATATCTTAATGGGCCTTACATCATAATGACCTACGACAACGGCGGCTATGGCATTTCTTCTATGGACACTGTCGTTAGACATGAAGTAGGACATGTATTCGGAGCTGGCGATGAATACTGCGCTCCCGGTTATGCCTGCTGTGACTTCGGTTATTACGGCTACTTGAACATCTATAACGGCAACTGTGAGGATAACAATCCCAACTCTGTTCCTTGTGTTATGAAATCCAACTCAAACTCCATTTGTACCTATACACATAGTCAATTGGGATGGAGAGACACGGATTCCGACGGTCTGCCTGACCCGGTGGATACGGTTGTAAACAACAGCCTATCTTCACATCCATCGCCTACTCGCATGATTCATGCCACATTTACCGGTACAGCATCCTGTACAGCTTACAATTCGCCTACTATGAGCGATGTAACAATCAACAAAATCTTTGCTGTAAAGTATAGAATCGACGGCGGCGAGTGGATGGATGCTGTTGCCGTAGATGGCGCATTCGATAAAGACACTGAGTCTTATACATTCACGACTCCGGCGCTTTCTACAGGCACGCACCTGATAGAAACTCAGGCTCTTTCCTGCTACGGAGATACGGCTACAGCTAATGGCAATTATTCGGCAATTGCTTCCCGGACAATCGAAGTCTACGACCCGGATCCCACTCCGCCAGTAATGAACGCAGTCATAGATGAGGGAGAAATTGCCTCAGATGATACCAGGCTCTCAGCAAGTTGGAGCGCATTTGAGCCTGATTCGTCCATTACCGAGTACCAGTATGCAATCGGCACATCTCCCACCGACCCAGGAAGCGGCTACGTGAGAGACTGGACTTCCACTTCTATGAATTCCTCGGTTATCGCAACCGGACTAAACCTGACTGTAGGAGAGACTTACTACTTCTACGTTAAAGCTAAAAATGTAAGCGGAGTCTGGAGCGATGTAGCTGTATCAGACGGCATTAAGATTGTTAACTTGACAATCGGGCAAGCCAAAGCGCTCGAACATGGCCGTTGGATAGTGCTTAAAGACAAAGTGGTTACAATCCCTACATTCTCAAGTGTATACAATCAGTTCTACGTAGAGGAAATGGACCGGTCAGCAGGAATTCGTGTCAAGTGGGGCAGTTCGGTAGCCAAAGGAAGCAAAGTGACCATCAAGGGTACAATCAATCAGGCGTCGAGCGCGACCAATTATGAGAGAGAAATCGTTGCAACAAGCGTCACTGTCACATCATCGAATAACACGCTTCCGAAGCCTGTAGGTATGAACTGCAGGGCCATAGGCGGCACCAGTCTGAACGATTATACACCGGGCGTATACGGAGGCTATGGGCTGAACAACATAGGTCTGCTGGTCCGTATTTGCGGCAAGGTCACCTATAAGGGAACTGGATTCTTCTACGTAGATGACGGTACCCAGCGAGAAGCCTATAGCACCTTCACTGGCATCAGGGTCAACAGCTCAGCTTCGGTAAACACTGGCGACATCGTTATAGTCACCGGTGTGTTGACAACGACTGTCCCATCAGGCTGGAATGAGACTCTTCCTTTGATTAGGACCAGAGATGCGTCTGATGTAAGAGTAATCGGGCCGTAAAAGGGGCTGATTATAGAATCTGATAACCGAACGGGCTGGAGGTTGTTCTTCCAGCCCGTTTTTGAATTTCACTGCTTCTTGATTATATGCTGAATAGCCGCATTTGCTGCCGTCAGGCCGAAAATCCCGGTTATGGTAGGCAGGCTGCCGAGGATGTTTCTGACTCTGCCGCGAGATAATACCTGTTCTTCACCTGGAGCATCTACAGGCATCCTTACAGGAAGCGGATTTGGAAGCAGTTCTTCGGAATACACGCAGTCGAAGTCCACCGGCACGCCTCGCCGCCTGAGCCGCTGCCTTACCACTCTTCCCAATGGACAGTGATGCACTTTGCTCAAAGGCGCAACCCGTACGGAAGTCGCATCAGACCTCATAGCGGCTCCAAGGCAGGAAATCACAGGCACTTCCTTCATCCGGACCGCTTCAAGCAGGTCTACTTTGGGATTAAGCCCGTCTATCGCATCTATGACGATATCAGGGTACTCTCCTATGAACTCCCACACCGTTTCAGCGTCGATAAACCCATGCACGGTTTCAACCTGGCACGATGGGTTGATGTCCAGTACTCGCTCTTTCGCAACGTCGATTTTGAGCCGACCGATTGTTGATTCCAGCGCGTATAGCTGTCTGTTTATATTGCTTGGGCAGACACTGTCGAAGTCAACGAGCCTCAGCCTGCTGACTCCTGCTCGCGCTAGTCCCTCAACGGCATAGCTGCCTACTGCTCCGAGTCCTACAACTGCCACAGATGCCTTCCTGAGTTTCTCGCAAGCTTCGCTTCCCAGCATAAGCTCTATTCTACTGAACCTGGTATCCTGTTGAACCATTGCTGTTGTTAATCTCTACCTCTATTTGCCAGAATTGGCCCGTAAAACGTCTGCGCGTTCTGCCAAACCTTCTCCTGCAGTTCCTCATGCCTCATTTGAAGCAGTTCTGCAATACCTTTTAGCACTCCAGGCAGGTTCGCCGGATGGTTAAGCACCTCTCCATCCGATGAATCTACCTGATAATTCCGATACTTCTCGGGAGGAAGCATATATGGGGCATCGGTTTCCATAAGAAGCCGGTCAATCGGAACCGCTGCCAGTGCTTCACGCGCCCGTTTTCGGTTTTCCAAAAGAACAGTCCCGGAGAATGTAAAATATGCGCCCATCCTGACGAGTGGTTCGACAAGGTCTGCCGGCCCTCCGTAGGCATGAATCAGCATCCCTCGGGGCAGTTCAGGTTCATCCCGCAGAATATCCATCAACATCCCCCATGCTTTTACGCAGTGAACCATCACCGGCCGGTCGAACCTCCGCGCAAGCTCCAGTTGTATACGGAACACTTCTATCTGCAGTTCCTTATCAGGCGGAATATGCAGCCAATCCAGCCCGATTTCGCCAACGCCAGACACTGTATTTTGCAAAAAGTCTTCGAGGATCGATATCCAGCCTTCGGAACGGCGGTTTACAAACCAGGGATGCAGTCCAAAGCATGGCACTATCTGGGGATACTTTTCGGCTAAGTCAAGCAGCTTCGGCCAATCCTCCTCAGATGTGCCGTTACACACCAGATGCGACACCCCGACAGCCTCTGCTTGCCTGATTATCGCCCCGATATCCGCCTGCTGCCCATAATCCTGCAGGTGCAGATGTGAATCTACTAAGCCAGGTGAACTCATCACGGAGATAAGTATAACACCAATCCGGCCTTTGCAGTACCCTTCAAGCGTGGAGTTAGGGAGACGAAGAAAACCAGAAAGAGAGTGAAAAGTGTAAAGTGAAAAGTAACGAGTGACGAGTTTCGAGTGATGAGTGATGAGTAAATTCGATGGTCCGGCCCGTCTCGCACCTCCGATGGTCCGGCCTGTCTCGCGCCGGACCAGAGTTTGCTGCACATCCTTGTGCAGCTATTCTTATATATGTCGGTGCGTGCTTTTAACGCCGACGCTTAGTTATGATCCTGATCCGGTCATGCTGAACCTGTTTCAGCATCTCTGTTGAGCATCGTTTTCCGCATGAGGACGTACAGTTAATCCTGCCCGGCGCGGGGACGAGCCGGGCAATCGGACACTTTACTCTTTACACTTTTCTCTTTCCCCTCTCCTTGTAACAGCTCTCCTTGACACTTGTCCAGCCTGTTAATACCATGTGTTGTGCATCTTAGTAGCTGCGTATAATCAATTGAGGACAAGTCTATGGAGCAGACAAACCTGTTTGACCAGGAGCCTCCGCGAGAGGTAAAAGAGCGTGCTGAGGTACTCCGAAGCGAGATAAATAAGCATAATTACTACTACTACATACTCGATGCTCCTATCATCTCCGATGCAGAATACGACAAGCTTCTGCGCGAGCTTCAGGATATCGAGGCGCGTTATCCATCGCTCATAACTCCGGATTCTCCTACTCAACGGGTCGGTGCGGCTCCGCAGACGGCATTTCAAACTCACGAGCATCGTCAACCGATGCTCAGCCTTGCAAACGCTTTTTCCGAAGACGAACTGAGGGGATTCGATGCCAGGGTCAAGCGCATGCTCGGTATCGATAATGGAGAAAACCTGGAATACGTCGCAGAACTGAAGATAGATGGGCTTGCAGTCTCTCTCACCTATGAAAACGGCATCTTCATAGTCGGAGCAACCCGCGGAGACGGCTACAGAGGAGAAAATATCACTGCGAACCTGCGCACAATCGGAAGTATACCGCTCAACATCAATCCGATTCCAGGCGAAGAAGGTACAGCGTCCATTTATCCCGTTCCCAGGTTTGCCGAAATCCGTGGAGAGGTCTTTCTGCTGCATGAAGAGTTCCAAAGAATCAATGAGGAACGAACAGAACGCGGAGAACCTACCTTCGCCAACCCAAGAAACGCTGCAGCAGGCTCCGTCAGGCAGCTTGATCCCAAAGTAACCGCCCGCCGCAAGCTGGATATCTTTTGCTATGGCATCGGATATGTCGAAAACGGAGGTTGGAAGACCCATTACGAGATTCTTTCCGCTCTGATGTCCTGGAGGTTCAAGGTCAATCCGAACATTCGGCTTTGTAATGGCATAGACGAAGTGTGGGACTTCTGCCAGGAGTGGCATGATAAGCGGGAAACCCTTGGTTACGATATAGACGGCGTGGTAGTCAAGGTCAATTCGATCGATTACCAGGAAAGGCTGGGATATGTAGCTAGAAGTCCCCGCTGGGCAATAGCGTTTAAGTATCCGGCCAGGCAGGCTACAACAGTCGTAAGAGATATCATTGTCCAGGTTGGCCGGACAGGAGCGCTCACTCCCGTCGCTTATATGGACCCTGTTGAAGTAGGTGGAGTGAAGGTTATGCGGGCTACGCTCCATAACGAAGACGAAATCAGGCGTAAAGGCATCAAAATAGGAGATACGGTCGTTATCCAGAGAGCCGGAGATGTTATCCCGGAAGTCGTAGAGGTAGTTACTGAGAAGCGCGATGGCGATGAAATAGAGTTTGAGATGCCAAAATTCTGTCCTGTATGCGGTGGTGATGTTGAGAAACCTGAAGGAGAGGCTGTTGCACGATGCATCAACATCGCCTGTCCGGCGCAGCTCAGAGAAAATATCAGGCATTTTGCATCCCGTGAAGCAATGAACATTGAAGGAATGGGGCCATCTCTTGTTGACCGCCTGATAGACGCAAATCTCATCAGAGATCCCGGCGATATTTACTATCTGAAGCAGGAAGACCTCGAAGGTATCGAAAGAATGGGCGAAAAGTCCGCTGCCAACATCATCGCTGCCATAGAACGAAGCAAAAATACAACACTGGCGAGGTTCATCTACGCACTTGGAATCAGGCATGTCGGCGAGCGGACGGCGCAGGTTCTGGCAAAGCATTTCGGATCGCTTGAGCGAATCCAGCAGGCTTCAGTTGAGGAGCTTGCCCAGGTGCCGGATGTTGGCCCGGTAGTGGCGCAGAGCATCGCCCGGTTCTTTGCAGAGGAACACGTAAAGAATGTTTTGAAAAAGCTGAGAGAAGCCGGAGTGCGCACGGAACCGGTGACAGTTCAAAAAGAAAGGACGGAGTTTTCTGGTAAAACTTTTGTCTTCACCGGCGGACTTGAGACTATGACCAGAGATGAAGCAGAAGAATTGGTGGTAAAGCTAGGAGGTAAAGCCAGTTCATCCGTCAGTAAAAGCACGGATTATGTGGTTGCCGGAGAAAAGGCCGGTTCCAAGCTGGAAAAGGCTAGAAACCTTGGAGTAACAGTGATTTCTGAGCAAGAATTTCTGGACATGGTGGGCCAGAAATGACCATACGGACAATCCTGCTGTGGTTGCCTGCGGTTATGTGGATGACAGTCATATTCGTGCTTTCATCTTTCTCGTCGCTTCCGACACCTCCTGGGTTTATTGGCGTGGACAAGCTTGAACATTACACTGCTTATGGGATTATGTCTATACTGGTCTTTGTTGCAATGCGCGGCACCCGGCCTGATTGGAGCATTTTGAAAGTTGCAGTAGCTGTTGTTGTAATCAGCGCTGTTTACGGAATAACCGATGAGATTCACCAGTCCTTTGTCCCTGACAGACAGGCTGAAGTGCTGGATTGGATATCTGACGTTTTAGGTGCTATCACTGGTGCTGGATTAGCATCGATTGTCACCTGTATGAGAAAAGGCAAAACGACTGATTATGGAGGTAAACTGCATGGAGAATGAAGAAAAAGGCTTTGAAATAATCGACAAACGTGCTCCGCGCGATGAACCACCTTCTGAGCAGCAAACTCAAGAGAAACCTGAGCCGGAAAAACCTTCAGAACAACCAACAGCCGAAGGTGCAGAAGATCAGGAACAGAAAGCTGGTGAGCAGGAGGAGCCGACAGGCGATGTATATTCGCTCATTCAGTGGGTTATTCTGATTCTGGCCGAGAGCGCCTGGCAGGCAATGGGCCTTCGCCCGAATCCAACGACACGTAAGATACATCAAGACCTTAACCAGGCCAAAACAGCCGTTGACAGCATTGCTTTTTTGGTAGAACAGGTAGCTCCCCATGTGTCTGAGGAGCAGAAAAGGGAATATCGCAATCTGGTGAGCGATTTACGGGTTAATTTTGTGCAGAAGAGCCGGACTCCTTAGAATCCGGCTCCGTGTTGTAGAAGCTCTCGCTTTTTCTGGTTTCGCCTATTGTGCCATCTTGACTTCGTCATTCTGATGCGGGTTCCGAGGTTAGGTTGAGACCAGTAATCCACTGAATCCATAAGGTTGCGGATCAAGATTATTCCCAACCCACCTTCTTTTTCTCTCGACACATCCGGCGGCGGCGCTTCGCTTGCCGCCGGAACACAGAATCCTATGCCGCGGTCGATGATTTCGACAACCAGCATACCATTTGATCTACAACAACGAACAATGACGGGTGCAGAGTCTGCAGAGTTACCATAAGCATGCCTTACTATGTTTGCCACTGCCTCGGACGCTGCCACCTTCACTTCTTCTATATCCTGAGGTGAAAGCGGAACTGAATCCGCTATTTCCGCTATCAGAGTCCTTACCGTTCTAACATATTCCGGTTTACATGGCACCCTTAGCTCGACGCTGTCCCCGTTGCAGGTCTGGATAGCCATTTTCTTGCAAACCTTCCAATTTCATAGTTGAGTCTGAGCAAATCCTTTGCCCAGCTATTACTCCCTTGTCGATATAGTTATTTACTTGTACCCTGTCATTTGACAGGCAAAACTATGGCACATGACAGCTAAACAGCTCATAAAAATTATCCACAACCTGCAACGTGAATAATTGCCTGGGCTTGTTGGCTGATTGTAAGCTGATAATAAGCTCATTGTAACCTCTGTTACTCGCCGTAAAGAGCAAGACATGATATAATAAATTGAGTTAGCCTTGCGATAACTATCGGGGGAATGATGTCGAAAATATTAATAGTTGAAGATGAACTGCCTCTCTTGCAGACAATCAGCTATAATCTGGAGCAAGAGGGTTATCAGGTAATACAGGCTCAGGATGGCCTGTCAGGGCTTGATGCTGCCCGCACATCCAAGCCTGATCTCATCCTGCTCGACATCATGTTGCCCGGCATAGACGGCCTGGAGGTCTGCAGGCTGCTCCGTAAGGATATGGACATCCCCATTATCATCCTTACAGCCAAGTCCCGAGAGATAGATAAAGTCGTAGGTCTTGAAGTCGGAGCCGATGACTACGTCACAAAACCGTTCGGAATGCTGGAACTGCTTGCTCGTGTCCGTGCTGCGCTGCGCAGGGCAAGGACAGAAGTGCAAAAGCAGGAAGTGCTTCGTGCAGGCAATATCGAACTGGACGTAGCGTGCCACACAGTCAAAGTTAATGGTCAGGAAGTAGACCTTCGTCCCAAAGAGTTCGACCTTTTACACACACTGCTTGCAAACCGTGGAAAGGTCATAGAGCGCAATGACTTGCTTGAACGTGTCTGGGGTGAAGATGAATTTATCGATGCCGGCACACTCGATGTCCACATCAGACGACTTCGTGAAAAAATAGAAGCCGACCCCAGCAATCCGGTACATATACTGACCGTTCGCGGAGTAGGTTACAAACTGGCAGGGAAATAATTCAGTTGATGCGGCCATTCCTCAGCATAAAATGGAGACTTACTGCCGGTTACCTGCTTGTCGTCCTGACTATCATCGCGCTTCTGGGCTTCTATCTGGAAAACCACACTGAAAAGCAGTATATAAAAAGGCTTCAAAGGAATCTCACCACAGAAGCCTATGCCGTAGGAACTGCTATTACCCTTTCTGACGGCTCCATAGACAACCTGGTGAAACAGTTAAGTAAGGATTTGGGCTGCCGCATTACTGTTATTGAACCTTCTGGCCTGGTTGCAGCAGATTCAAGCGAAAATCCCAAGGAAATGGAGTCTCATTCCAAACGGCCTGAGATTATTGGGGCACTCGATACGGGACAGGGTTTTACCATCAGGCACAGTGACACACTCGATATGGATATGATGTATGTTTCTGTGCTTATTAAAGATAATGACCGCAGTCTGGTGGTAAGGATTGCTGAACCGCTTTCCGAAGTTGATGCCGCAAAGTCAGCAATAAGGACTACGTTTGGTATTGCAGCTCTGGCAGCCTTGTTGCTTGCTGCTGCAGTAGGGCTAAAACTTGCCAGTGGAGTGGTGTCGCCTGTGGTAAGTCTGACCACCACGGCCCGGCGGATTGCGCGTGGAGATTTTGGATTGAACGTCGGCGTTCCCTCCGGCGCGAAAGATGAAGTCACTGAGCTTGGACTGACGCTTAACTCTCTTGGAGCAGAGCTTCGCAGGGCTGTGCGGCAGCTGCGCGAAGACAAGCGGAAAATGGAAACTGTCTTCGAGAAGACGGACGATGGGCTTATCATACTCGACAACGAAGGGCGCATTGAGACTATCAATCCTGCTGCTGCCAAGATGCTGGCAGTCGATGCTGCCTCTGCTGTAGGCAGAACCATTATCGAAGCGACTCTAAACCATGAATTTGCAGAATTGATTGGGCGCGTTCTCAGAACTCAGAGTCCCGCTACTCTGGAGATTGCCTTCCCCAGCCCTTCTGAAAAGACCATTCACGTTTATGTGACGTCACTGGGCCAGCCTGAAGAACTGGATGGCGCCGTTGTGGTCATGCATGATGTGACTGCTGCCCGGCGAGTGGATGACATGCGCCGGGACTTCGTTGCCAACGTCAGCCATGAGCTTCGCACCCCGCTTGCATCTATCAGAGCAATGGCTGAGACTATTATGCTCCGCGGCAAGTCCAACCCAGAAGCGGCCGAGCAGTTTGCCCAGAGTATAGTAAGTGAAATAGACCGCCTGGTCCGACTTTCAGACGACCTTCTTGAAATCGCCAAGACCGAAGTTCAGCAGCGGCCTATCCACAAAGAGGAAGTCAGGATTGCCGAAGTCGCAGCAGATGCAACTGCCAAAATCCAGCCTGTTGCCGACCAAAAATCTGTCTCGCTTGTCCTCGATATCGACCCTGAACTTGTCATCCAGGCAGATAAGGACGCAATCTGGCAGATTCTGGTCAACCTGGTTGATAATGCAGTGAATTATACGTCTGGCGGCGGCGAAGTAAAAGTTTCTACCGTGGTGCAGGACGGTTTTATCTCGGTAAGTGTTGCAGATACGGGAATCGGTATTCCTGCTGCTGACATTCCGCGTATTTTCGAGCGGTTTTACAGAGTCGATAAGGCCAGATCACGAGCCTCTGGAGGCACGGGCCTCGGTTTGTCTATCGTGAAGCATCTTGTTGAAGCGCACGGCGGAAAAATCTCCGTAGTGAGCGAAGTCAACAATGGCAGTACCTTCACATTCACCATCCCACGGAGTTGAACCTGCTATTTGCGCTTCTTAAAGCTGTGCTGCTCCAGTAGTTCGGCGATAGCGGCCATAACTCGCTCTCCTACCTGCTCTATTGCTTCTCTGGACATCCCTTTCTCATACAAATCATCAAAGGTCATCGGCTTCCCATACACAACCTTGATCCGGCTGAAGTGTAAATACCAGGAATGAGGTGGAAGCATTTTGTTGGTGCCAATGAGCGCTGCCGGCACTACAGGAGCCTTGGTCTTGAGCGCTATCATCCCCAGCCCAGGCTGTGCTTCCATCAACTCTCCTATCAGGCTTCGTGTGCCTTCAGGGAATAAGCAGACGATGTTCCCTGAGTTGATCAGGTCCATTGCTTTCTTCAAAGCTGCACGGTCTGCCGTATTTTGCTTTACTGGAAACGCTCCAACCCGGTCTATCAGATAACCCAGCACAGGAATCTTGAACAGCTCCGACTTTGCCATAAACCGGACTTGTCTCTTGCGTATTCCGCATCCTGCTGCTGGCGGATCAATGTAGCTGACGTGGTTTGGTGCAAGGATTACCCCGCCTTCCGATGGCACATTACCTGCACCTACAGCCTTGTAGCGTCCGAATATGGTCAAAGCCAACCGGCAAAGAATCCAGCCTATCCAGTACAGCATTGGTTCACCTTCCGGTTATGGATTCCGATAATCTCCTCGACCACTTCCTCTATGCTCATTCCGTCCGTATTAATCAACACAGCATCTTCAGCCTGCTTGAGCGGGGCCATTGCGCGGGTGCTGTCTCTTTCATCCCGTTCTTTTATCTCTTTTGCCACCTGCTCCTGGTCGCATTTCACTCCGGCTCGTTCCAGGTCTTTACACCGTCTTCTGGCACGTTCTTCAGCTGATGCAGTCAGGAATATTTTTACCTGGGCATTGGGAAATACATAAGTGCCAATGTCCCGGCCTTCCATTACAATTCCGCCGGCCTTTCCCATATCTCTTTGAATCTGAACCAGCCTGTGCCTGACACCTGGAATGGCCGAAACAGGGCTGGAGAGCCGTGTGGCATCCGGCGTGCGGATTGCTTCGGTAACATCCTGACCATCAGCGAATATCCTGCGCGTGTCATCGACCTGTCTGAATTGGATGTCCATCCTGTTGGCAAGTTCTACAATTTTATCCGGTTCATCAAGCGGAATCCCGGCCTCTATCGATTTCAAAGCCACAGCGCGGTACATCGCCCCGGTGTCTATGTAAGTGTATCCGAGCTTATCTGCAATAATTTTCGCAACAGTGCTCTTCCCGGAACCCGCAGGCCCGTCGATTGCTATGATTGGTCTATGCATGGGCCTATTATACACGATTGAGCATCCGAAGGTCACACTAAACTCCATCAAGAAACAGCCAGCATACTTAATTGGATTTTTAACGAGGAAAATCTGAAACCAAAGAAAGCAGGAAAAGTTGTGGATTTATTAAGAAGGCATTCTACCTATACAGCCTTATATTTAGTTTTGAACTCCCTCCTTTACACTTCCCTTTGCAGTTCCACCGATTGCACAAATATATCTCAGACAGCCAAATTTTTTATAAAATACCTATTGACAACCCGATTAGAACATGTAATAATGCGAATGCAAACGGTTGCACGCTGTATCGCGGGACTTCTTTTCTGCGATCCGGGGACTATCTGGTGCGCCGTGCGATTACAGTATTATGCACACCCTTACTCCCCCGTCAGGGATGTGCATACACAACGGGCGCGGAGGAGCCGCAGACCTTCCGCGCCCACCCCTATTATTAAGGTAATCAGCAGTTACTACTGTTCTTCCTCTTTTTCTTCTGGTTGGAACTCCATCGATAACGAGTTTACGCAGTAGCGCAGTCCTGTTGGCTGAGGTCCGTCCTCGAATACATGTCCAAGATGCCCGCCGCACCTGCTGCACAGGATTTCCTTGCGGATCATCCCATGGCTGGTGTCCAGAGCCTCGTCTATATTCTCATCAACGGCTGGTTCTGTAAAACTGGGCCACCCGCAGCCTGAATCATATTTTGCCTCCGATGCAAACAGAGGCTGACCACATGCCGCGCATCTGTAGATGCCTGCTCGCTTCTCGTGTAGATACTCCCCGGTTCCCGGCGCTTCAGTTCCCTTCATCCGAAGAATCCTGTACTGCTCCGGAGTCAGTTCCTTCCTCCACTCTTCTTCGGTTTTCTTGATTTTCTCTGCCATTTTGCCCTCTTGTATAGAAATTTGGCTTACTGCCTAGCGGGCAGCACCAAGCATATAAATAGCTATTGTTTGGAATTATTATATACCCCAACTAAACGACTTAGAAAGCAAGTCTGCCAGACCTTGTAGTATAAGCTGAGTGCTCTCTGGGTAAGATTTTCGTAAGATCATATCAACCGCACTTGAAGGGGCACTATGAATATTGTAGTTCTTGCTGTTCTGGTAGTTGTATTAAGCATCCTTATTTCATCCGCATTGGTAGGTCTTTTGAGAGGCAGCCGTATCGGCACACTTATGCAGGGTACAGGCGATGTAGAAGGAATATACATAACTGTAATTGGCGCGTTGTATGCCATCTTCATCGCATTTATGATTTTTGTTGTCTGGACCAGGTTCGATGCTGCAGAAAACTCCGTAGATCAGGAAGCCGATACCCTTGTTAACCTCTACCGGCTGGCTGAAGAACTCCCTCAGCCTCTTCAAAGTGAAATGAGGCAGGCAGTAGTGGATTATGCTCATTCCATGATTCGGGATGAATGGCCTGCAATGGCCGAAGAACGTTCATCCGCCAAGAGCCAGGCTGTTGTAGAACGGATGTGGGATGTAGTTCACAGGATGGATGAAGCTGGAACAGACGATGTTATCCGAGACCATGTCCTTACCACCATCTCAGAACTCACAGAGCTTCGCAGATACCGGCTGCTGCAGTCTCGAACCAATCTACCGGGCATACTTTATGCCGCTTTGTTCTTTGGAGGTGCGCTGACTATCGCGCTTGCAGCATTGTTTTCGGTCGAACAGTTCTGGTCACATGTGCTCAAAGCGGCTGTGCTTGCTGCTCTAACTTCATTTATGCTGCTTGTGGTCTGGGTGTTGGATCATCCGTTCCAGGGCGATGTCTACGTGCAGCCGACCGCCTTCGAACGCTCACTGGAAATAATGACAGACTAATTGCAGACAGGAAATCCCGCAAGTTACCGGGCTTTTGCCTTTAACGCATCATAGACCGATTGCAGCCTTCCAGCTACAGGATGCTTGCTGTCAGGGTTCAAAGGATTGGCGTCAATATTTGGCCTTTGAGGTCTTTCACCATCCGTTCTATCCGTCCGTTTTTGTTCAAGCTGCTCTCTCTGTCTGGGCTGATTTCCCTGATTACCTGAAAAATCCCGCCTGATTGAAGCAGGCTGCATAATCGCTGCCTTTTGCTCATCCGTTAAAATCTCGTTTATCTTCTGAACAGCGCTTTCTGCCTGTTGAGGGTCGAGAGTTTCTTGGTCACGCAACGGTTCCACTACGGCAAGGACAGATTTTGCCTGTGCAGGTGTGAGCGGTGTCTTGCCTGCTTCCTCCATAATACCGATACTCAGCATTGTTCTGACCAGCTTAAACGCTGCGATGCGCGATCTTCCTCCCGGTCCTTCGCGCGGCCCTTCAGATGGTCTGGGAGCAGGATGCAGTACCTGCGGGCTTATTGGCCCTTTGACTGCTGTTTCAGATCTGCGCTCCTTCTCAGACTGAGGATTCCGGTCCCTGGGTGTTGCTTCACCAGATGGTTTCTGCTCTTTTGCAGATGCATCAACTGGGGCCTGTTCCGTTATCTGCACTGAAGCTGTTTCCTTGGCAGTTTGCGCGGTTGATTCCTTCTCTACAGATTCCGAAGATGTAATTACGCCTGCAATGAGATACGCTGCTGCACAAAGCACTCCCAGTCCTATGATAATGATAAACAGCTTTTTTCTACTATTCACTTTACCTGCCTCCCATTCCTCATCAATCTAATAGACTCGATAATTCCATGACCGGTTTCATTATAATTCCCGTAAACTTAAAACGTCTCAATCAATTACTGATGTTCTGCTATGTACATCACACAATATCGCACAAATGTATCACCAAGATGTCTAAAAAATCCATCAATACCTGGAACACTGAACAGTTTATTGCGGTCAACTAGATAGTTGTACATAATAAGTAGATTGTCGACAATTGGGTGCTCTGAAAGGGAGGATAAAAGAGTATGAAGTATCTGGTCTTGCTGGTTCTGGCCATGATCCCTCAATTGACTTTGGCACAAGAGGCGACTCTGGCCTGGTTTACTGACGCAGATATTCTTTCCAGTAACAGCGTGAGCAAGCCTGCTGATGCCCTGCCAAGTATTTCCGGAACCTATGGGGACGGAGTATCTTTGACTAAATCCGTAGGCTTTGATGCCGCTGTGCTCAACCAACAAAATGGAATGATCAGCTTCTGGATCAAACCTGACTGGAACGGCAACGACGGCCTTAACCACAGGATATTGCGGATAGGAGACCCTGCTAAAAACGGTATTCTCATCGAAAAATCGAGCCGGAACATGCTCAGGTTTGTCATGGCAGGTGGAAATCCCGTCAAGGTTGCTGCCTCCAGAGCCGATGTATCGGACTGGAAACCTGGTAAATGGCATCACGTAGCCTGTTCATGGATAACCTTCAACAATAAGCCCCTGGGGCTTGGCCTCTGGATAGATAAAGTCTGCGTGGATAGCGTAGTTTTCGGTGGTAATGCTTTCATGGACCCAGGCAGCATGGCTGATAAAAAGGTCTACATAGGGGATAAATCCTCAAATGCAGCCATGGACGAACTCATCATCAGAAATGACGTCATCGCTACACTTTGCCCAGACCAGATCAGCACAGTCTACAGAGACTTTTTCCGCACGGCTCCTTATGTTGAGATCAAAATCGACCCCGAACCTAACCGTCTTCCTTCCGATCCCAGAGTAGTCCTGGACTGCGAGAAGCAGTTTGGCCTTTGGGCTAAAAGAAAAGACGGAGACTGGGAAAGGATCACCAACTTCGATGTCCGCTACCACCAGTGGAGCGACTTCGATGCCAAGCCATTCATCAGTTGGACAACCTCTGATTCGAGCGTTGCAACTGTTAACAATGATCCGTTAGCCCCTCGCAGGGGTCTTGTAACCGGTAAAGCTCTTGGAGACTGTACTCTTACTGCCGCCTTCAGAGGCATGACTGCTGTTTATCCGATAAAAGTCATAACCTGGGATCAGCCCGATCTGGACTTGATGTACGTTGAAAGGTTTCCAAAATTCAGCTTCGACGGCACCAAAATGTGGCCTCGCGATGGTAGTTTCCTCGACACTCTGCCAGCCAACGGCAAAAGATGGCCTGATGAAGGAGAGACAGTCACCGCCGTTGTCCATTACGGTAACTTTGGGTTCCAACCTGCTCCGGCAAGCAAGATCAAGTTCGAACTGGTGTCCGACGATAACGAGAATTTCGTCCTGGATGACGCTGATACAGTCAAATTCAGCACAGTAATAGAGACAGAACCTCTTGCTCCAGGTGAGACTGCTGAAAAAGATGTCAACTGGACCTGGCCTAAGAAGAGTCAGGGTGAACATCAGGTCTTCGTGCGCGTGACAATCGACCCGGATGAAACTCTGGATGAGGTCTGCGAGGCCAATAACCAGAGATGTGAGCTTAATACCGGGCATGCATTTATGTGGCGTTACGATGCAGAGTTGTTCGAAGACTACTATAGCAATAAAAGGATAAACCATATCGGCTCTTTCAGTTTGTTCGACTGGTCAAACGCTCAGGTAGACAGATTATCGAACCTGCTGCATGAAACTGTGCTCCCTACCACCAGTTCCGTAGGCATCAAAGATTCCATCAGAGTGGATAATTATTTCCCCCAGACTTGCGACAGGTGGGACGATGAACCTGATATTTGGACCAGAGAGCTTTTCTGCGACGACTGGTATGGAGAGTATGAACCGGAGAATCACTCTCCACTGGATTTTGACCCGGCTGTAGACCATGAACTTACGCATGGTCTTGAGACTCCAGACCTTTATGGCCATCCATACCCTGTATATAACGTGTTCCTCAAAGATGAGAACGGAAAGCCTTATTCAGGCACAGTGCTTTATCCGCCCATAGACCGCACCGGTTCCGGTATGCTTCCTGGAATACCTATGTATAACCAGACAGACATGCTGGGGCTTGGTTATGACACCATGATGGTCAGTTGTCACTGGTGGTTGGACCCATACATAGCAGGTATGATCCATAAGACAGCAGGAGAACGCGACAAGAGACATCGCGGATGTGATGCTGTAACCGGCTGCCCCGCTACAAACAGGCTTCTGGTGCTTGATGTCAATGATCAGCCGCTGAAGAACGCTGCTGTCTACGCTTACCAGTTGACTGAACCAATTTTCAGGCAAGATGACCTCGCTGGTTCCAAGTATGTGCCTGACAGGCCGAAGTTCATGGGCAATGTCGATGAAAACGGATACTGGGTATTCCCCAAATTCACCGACCCAACCTGGGATGACCTCGAAACTGACCAGGTAGAAGGTTCCATATCCATCAGTAATCCATTCCAGGTTATCTACAGGGAGTTTGAACCTCCGTGGTATTGCTTTGGCGGATACTTCATCCTGAAGATTGTAGGAGCTGATGGTCAGGTTGAGTTCAGGACCATTTCTCAGATAGAGTTGTGGAATGCTTACATGAGCGGCTTCACTGGCACTGCTACATACACCATTAAGACTAATCTGAATGCCAGCGAAACACCGGTTGAGGTAGTTCCACCCGATATCCCTGATTCCATCAAGCTGATCAACTTGAGACCTGCGGCAGTGCTTACATCTGACCGCCTGACAGTCGATGAAGTTGACGACGATGGAGCCTCCTGTAAAGCAATATATGTCAAGCCGGGACAGACTATCAAATTTGATGGTTCGGGAAGTTTTGACCCTGAAGGCCAACCTTTAATCTACCGCTGGGTAGGTTTTGGAGAGAATTACGGCAGCTATCCACCGTTCTCAACGCCTGCGACAAAGCAATATACTGCCCCGTGGGAATTGGGAGACTATAGATACCAGTTCTATGTGCTGGATGGTCTGAGAACAAGCGAGATTTGCCGTATAAAAGTCCGTGTTGTAGACACAATTCCGGCTATATTCGGTAAGGTGACCGATACCAGCGGAAATCCTATCAAACATGCTCTGGTTCACCTTGGCGATTACGTGGATTATAAACAGGTTCTGACTGATGAGACAGGAAACTTCTCTCTTATGGTGGACCTTGAGGGCTTCGAAGGGAAAAATCAATTGCTGCTAACAGCTGATGCCTGGCAGTATGAGAATAAAGATATGCTGGTCCAACCGGGTGAAGGTTTTATTACAATTCAGTTGGCTCCTAAACAGGAAGTATCAGCAATTCCTAATTCTACCTTCGATACATTGGATGGTTGGAATTTTTCTGGGAACTCAAGTGATATTGTGTGGAGTCTTGGTAATGAAAACCACCCATCAGGACCTGGCCATTGCAGCCAGACATATTTGCCGTCATATAATGGATTCAGTATTTCTCGGAGCTTCCCTGTCACACCAGGTAAGGTCTATAACCTCAACCTGTGGAGGCGGCACGACGGATTTGGAGGTTTTGGAGAAGAATACTGGTTCTACGATTCTGCAGGCAATGAGATTTTCTACAGCGGCATGAATACAGGAGTAATCCATTTTCCTACCAGTGTCCTTGATGGTCCATGGTGGAGGCTGGATGCCGATCAGGTAATCTACCGCATCAAAGTTCCTGACAACGCAGCAACCATGAAGGTTTCCTTTAGCAGCGACTTTGTTGGGACTGTCATGATAGATGATATTCAACTGGAAGAGGTCAATCCTGCCGTCGGCACGGTTACCGGCAGGATAATCGATTCCAATGGCAATGGGATAGCAAATGCATACGTGTTTTACAAGAACGCGCCAAAAGCTGGTATGGATGGCCGCTACTGTGAGTTCACAAAGACCGACAGCAGCGGTAATTTCAGCGTAGACCTGCCACTTGGCGAGTATTATATCTCAGCATACAAGCCTGGTTACACGCCGTCTGCTGATATAAGCCTACTTGTCAACGGTAACAAGGCGCTGAATACCATCACTCTTGCAGATTGTACAACAAACCTTGTTTACCAAAGAGCCGATATGCTTACTGTGAGCAGCACGAAGGTTGGCTACAACAAATCTTACGCTGTTGATGGTAATCTGAACACGATGTGGATGAGCTTTGACAGGTATGATCCTGAGTACATGCTGGTAGACTTCAATGGCAAGCGTGATCTTACCGATATCGTTCTTTATCGGGAAATACAGCATTCACGGTTTGGCATGCTCTACGGCAGCTACCGGATAGATGTTATGTATAGCGGTAATCCATCAGATCCCGCATCTTGGAATAACCCGACATCCAACGTGCAGACTATCTATACTAAGGATCATACATATTTCGGTTATGAGGTTCAACCTGGAATAGGTATATGCGTGATGCCGCTGTCGGTTAAGCAAGCAATCGGGTTGAGGATTGTAATGACCGATGGAAGCACTTGGAGCAGGGCAGCCAGGATCAGCGAACTGGAAATCCATGGCTTGATTGATGATATCACACCGCCAACGATGGGTTCTGTGGTCGATGATGGAGACATAACTTACGATAAGACAAGCCTCCATGCCACCTGGTCTGCAACTGATTCTGAATCAGGCATAGCAGAATATCGATATGCAATAGGCACAAGTCCTACCGATCCTGGGTCTGGATACGTGGTAGATTGGACATCTTCAGGCTCAAACTCTAATGTGACGGCTACAGGATTAAGTCTCACGGCAGGTCAGACCTATTATTTCTATGTCAAGGCAAGAAATGCTGTAGATTTGTGGAGCGGTGTGAGCGTGTCTGACGGCATAACCGTGCAAAATATAACCATAGGCCAGGCCAAGTATCTGCAATCAGGTACAAATGTAACCTTTACTGGTGTAGTATGCACGGGAAATCTCGCCAGCAACACCTTCTACATTCAAGAACTCGACAGGTCAGCCGGTATAATGATGATAACTTCCAGCAGCAGAGTCATTGCTCCTGGAACGATAGTTGATGTAACGGGTAGTATTATCGATACTGTCAGTGGGGAACCTTATATCAAGGATCCTATTATCACAATATATAACACGATACCTGTTCGCCCTCTGGGGCTGAACAACGCTGCCATCGGAGGCGGGGAAATGGGACTACAGCCAGCTAATAGCTGCTTGACATACGTTAGAAATCCAGATGGCACGTGCGAATATAAGCTGCAGCCTGATTGTGGACTGAACAATGTTGGGCTGCTTATCAGAACGACAGGTAAAGTGACTTACATAGATTCCTTCGGATACTTTGCGTATATCGATGACGGATCTCATTTAGATGACGGCAATAAGTATGGACCTGGTGGAACTTCGGTCAAGGGTATTAGAGTATCGCTCTATGCCAATTCCAATTTCATCAGCATACCGCCGGTCGGCAGCAGAGTTGTTGTGACGGGAGTTGCCAGCACTATCCCGTTCAATCACCTTATAATAATGATCAAGCTCAGGTCTCAAGATGATATCGTCGAGCTGAGAGAAACTGAAATATCAGGTAAATGAGAGTGATTGATAATGTCTGAAAAGACAAAAAGTCCGAGGCTGAATCAATATAATCTCAGCCTCGGACTTTTTTTTGCAGCCTATCAGTAGTGATTAGGCATTAGGATACCATCTGGTTTAGTCTTCAGAGACAATGCGGACTTTGATCCGAAGCGCTTCACTTGTTCTCACGCCGTCGTTGACAATCAATCTGTACCACATTTCGCCAGTTGGTAAGTCCTCATAAGGATATCTGCGATTTTCCGGATCCGGATATGCAGTCTGTTTAAGTATCGGTGTATCCTGCAGAATCAGATCGAAATCTCTCCAATCGCCTTTATCAATGAGCCACATATAGTGGAGCGGTTGATTCTCAGGATCATAACTCGGCGTGGCATCGATAATAAACTCCTGCCCTGGCGCAACAGTCATCTCAGACTCGACCACAGCAGCAACCGGCGCACGGTTATAACCAGAAGCTTGAACCGGGGCTGGCCTCTTAGTATCTCCACCATAAGGAAGACTCGTCTTTAAGACATACAGCCCAGGTTTGCTGGTATCTCCTTTGTTGGCGAATAAAGCATTGTAGAAGTCTATAGCAGACAGTATTTTGAACTCCTCTTTGGTCCCGCTCACGACTTTTATAATGAATATGGAGTGGACCAGCGAGAGTCCTGTATCGTAGTCGACTTCCTTGCTGGGCTGCCAGAATGGATTATTGTGAGGATACTTATAAGCTCCGTCGATTATTTCCGTTTTCGGGTCGTCCCAGTTCGGTTCAGTAACCTCAGGGAATGTCCACATTCCATTTTCATCAGTCTTGCCGATGAATTTGGCATTGTTTGGAACATAGCGTGTGTTAGCACAGTAGCCCCAATACTCGTCAGACTGCTGGTAGATGTAAAGAACCGCATTTTTGAGTGGTTCGTCGTCTCTATCAAGAACAAGTATGGTGTTCTTGGCGGGCATGAAGATGTTGAACTCAGGACGAGCATACTTGGGGCGTTTGAAACCATAATATGGAGTCATTCCCGCGTTGAACTCGTCGAACCATAAACCGCAGTCGCCGCCCCAACAAGGTCCCCAACCGCATTCCAGCTCATCATGTCTGCCGCAAAATACTTTCCAGAATGGAGCTTCGCCAGTTTCCTTGACTTTAGGGAACATTTTTGAATTTGCGTATGAATTGCCCTGGCTATCGACCAGGTATATGTTCTGAGCGAATATCAAATCAGAGTAAGTATCCCATGTAACAAGAGTCCGATGGCCTAACTCATGAATGATTCCAGCCCTTATTGCAGTTGGCCTGTCGATTTCTCCCGGAGTCCAGCTCCATTCGCCGTCATAATATTTCCCGTCAATCCAGAATGGCTCTTTGTCTCCCTCAATCAGGAAGCCGCCGTTAGAATAGAGCAGCGGATAATAATTATCCATCCTGATGGAAGCCTCCATGCCATTCGGGCTTGTAGTTGGCCAAACAGCCGCACGCATATAACCTTCACAGGCATCTACGTAGGCGTTTGTGTAGTCATAGGGGCTGAATGAACCTATAAAGTTCAGAATCTTATTGTTGTAGGTCTTGTCGAAATCAGCCTGATGGTAGCCCCATCGCACAGCTTGGGCAGTGCTTAGCTCGCATCTCCTGTTGTTTGTTTCACAAATCTCGTCAATGTTGTTGCTCGGATTAGCTGGGTCCTCAGGGTCAATCGTCACGATGACGAATACCGGGACTTCAAGCCCAGGCCAAACCCATGTGAACGCTTGCGTCTCTTTTGCTCCTGGTTCAAACGAAGCAGGGATAGTCACTGATGATGTAATCTTATCGTTTACTTTAGTGGGAATGGAGACATTGTCTATGTCAGGATTATAGACGAAGTTCCTATCTACATCCTCACGGACTTCGAATTTCAGCACGCACGGTTTTGTAGTTGCGGCATATCCGAAATTGCCATAATGAATGACAGATGTAACAACCTCACCAGCCTTAGGCCATTTTTGACCTTTGGCATCTTCAGTATTGCTGGTGGTTCCTCCGTAGACCCATTTATTCTTCCCATAGTGACAATACTTCGGATACCTCTCAACGAACATAACATTGAGGTCCGGCTTATCGGTAGATATTATGGTAACAGGAAGAGGATCGCTTGTTAATGTTACACCTCTCTGCAATTCAACCCGGATATTGAAGGTCTGACCATCGTAAGTTGCCGGAGAAGTTGGTTTTGCTGCCGTAACAAGTCCTCTGGTGCGTGATTTCGGATTGTTATCGACTGTTGCTTTATCTGTGCCGAGAAGGTCGAAATGAAGGAACGGCTTGGCGTCGAAAGCTGCCCACTGCGTGTAACCTTCATCGTAGTTGGTCAGTTTTTCATATTTATGCGTATCTGACCGCCTAGCCTTTGCTCCGAATTGCTTGGAAAAACCTTCAATAATCCTTGGGTCAGCGATAAGACCATCGGGTAGGGGATTGGAATCGACCTCAATCCTGTCATAAGGAGCAGTCATGAAATAATCTCGCCAGATGGTGCTTTTTTGATCTGGCCTCAAGTATCCGGTAACGTTATTCCGAATGATAAGTTCATCCATGTAAGCCTGGGTTGTCGAATCTCCAATCCAAAGCTTCTTTTCGGCTGGTGGGAGAGTTGTCCAATCCATAAATTCGTCGCCGCCGAAGATGATACTCTCCATCATTATATGGTCTATCCACAGGGATATGCCTAGAGGCTTATCATTCAGGCTGGACCACGCGCAGGCTACGTGATGCCATTCGTTCTTTTTCCAGTTTTTCACATCGTAACGGACAACGGTGACTTTACTGCTGGTGCCGTTGTCTTTACCGGCCATTACGAAGCGGAGTATACCTTTTGCGGACCGTTCGATCAGTATTCCGTTCCGTTCAGGATTACCGATTTTAATGAACTGATGTCTTTTTGTGTCGTTACCGTCCCATTCAGGTTTCACCCAGAATTCGATAACTCCATGACGGGTGTCCAAAATCTGGGGAATCTCTGATAAGTTGAAGCTTAAAGCTGTCTTTGGATAAATACATTTGCCGATTGTTCCGCCGTCAACTGTGGCTCCACTGCCAAAAGTGGCTCTATCTGGAACAACAGCAGAGTCCGTAAACCACGGAACCAGGACTTCGGCTGCTGTAGCAACTTGCGGAACAAGGACTGCAAGTGCCAGAAACACCATAATGATATATTTCATTAATGTTCTCCCTGCATAGTGTTACTTATTGTGTCTGGTACATTTGGATTTGCCGATTTGATGGAGTGTGTGCTTTATTCGGCGTTCCAGCCATAATTGCATGACAAAAACACACAAATCAACATTCGTAGCACTAACACTATGCTTATTTGATAGTCTGAATATTACACGCCCAGCAATTTTTGTCAAGACGATTGTAGATAAATGGTTCAGGCAGGTTTTGTGATCGGCAGGCAGTCATAGGGTATCCGTCAGGTTATCCGCAGCCTCGTTCGAAGCTCGAATAACCTCGGCACTTGGTATTCAGCATCCAACACTAAGCGTAAACACAAAAATCCTGATTAATCTTACATCAGCAGCGTGGTTTTTGCTTCATGTCCGCCATGATGTAAGACGTTCATAATAGGCAGTGCTCTTTTAGGACTTCTGATCCTCTGACAAGCTCTGCTTAAACTCTCTCATGCTGCTTCCTATCCCTCTGGCAAGTTCCGGCAGTTTCTTAGCTCCGAAGAGCAGAACGAATACAGCCAGTATCATCAGCAGTTCTTGATTACCTATTCCAAACATTGCAGTTGTACTCCATTTTGTATCAATTATCAACAGCAGACTAAGGTGCAAGCATATTGAATCTTCTTGAGACCCAATATGCTTGCGATTGTCAATGCGGTCAGATTATCTTATATCAGTCGGAAACCTGGGTCTGATAACAGGCAGCACCACGTCTCCCTCTTTCAGCTTTCCAGACACGCCTGTTACGATAACAAATCCGCTTGTTGGAGCTGAAATACCATTCAAAACAACACGTATTCCAGTGCCATTTCCAGTGCCATCATCAAGACCACTGCCGTCATCTACATATATATAATTAGGATTGGCAGTGTTGATGTTACCCCAAATAGTCACCAGCAGCCCTTCAGTATTAAGGAATGCCTTGCTGTTTACACCTAATGTATCGAGACTGTTTCCGGGGACCTGACTTCTAATCGAGTTGGCAAATATGCATAACTCCTCATTAGCGTCTTTATTCAGGATGCCCATAAGTGTCAATTCATCTCCTTCAGCTACGCCAGGAATTATGCTGCCGGAGGCTGGTATGACTTTTATCCCAGCAGCCCTGTCCGGTTCTTCGATGTAAAACCCTTCAAATATACCCGGATTGTTTGATGTGGCTGATTTTGGAGATGTTATATGAATGGACTGTGGAAGTGTCATATTCCTCAGTTCACCTATCCTTTCAACATCTCCGCTGCCAGGAATGACTATGTCAGTCCTAACCTCCATCTCATTCGACCCATTGGCGGACGAGAGCACTCGTACCTTCTCAGGTGGGGCTGCAAGCGGAGTGATAACAATCTGTCCTCCAGTCAGGTCGCCAAAACCTTCAAGCGTGAGTGTGGGTAGGCTCACTTCATCGCTTGATTGCGCAGTTACCGTCAATGACCCGCCATTAGTTGGGTCATAGAACGCCTGAGTGATGTCGATATGGTCGGTTACATCTGCTCCAAAGTAAAGCGAGAACAATTGTCCGGTTGCATCCCGCGCGTTGGAGTCTTTTATGGTCACTTGGGTCGGAACAGACAATGGCTGGCTTTGCGCCCAGTATGAGTTACCAGCATTGAACATTGGAATTTCAGTTTCTCCAGTAGGTGCAGTCGGGTCTCCAGTGACAGGATCTACCCCTGGAGGAGCATTGTAGAATGATAGTACTGGCATAATCCTGGATGGTATAGGCGCACCAGGAAGTCTGCTTGGAAGGGTAGGGAGTCCAGTTGTAAAGACATCGAGCCGCAGCAGACTTGCTGTTTGTGTATAACTGGCACGGTCAACCTCTATTAAGTTCGGAAGAGGGTCTGTATAAATACGGCCTGTCAATGCAAAGTTTACGGTCTCTAATACGAAGCCGTTTGGACCTTCCACACGGAAGATGTTAGGGTTGCGTACTCCTGCTGATGTCATATAGTTGGGTAATGGGCTTCCTGTTACTGGCCCACTCCGCGCTGGATCTGCAATGTATAACTTTCCTGGAACAGGGCCAGTTACGGGAGGAAGTTCTGGGCCGCCAGGAATGTTCGAAGGCAGCAGGAATGGCCCTACACCCGATTTCAATGCACCTTCAAATAGACCGAAAGTGCAAATGCCTACATCTTCAGTGGCAATGAGTCTCTCACCTGCTACCTGATTTTCGTAGACTCTCATTCCATAAGGAGTGTATACGGTATATGTTCCGTCGAACGGCAAGTCATCGATCCTGATCCGTATCCGACCAAATACTATTTGATCACCTGGAACAGGCTCTTCCGTAGCGAAGGCAGCTTCTAACGCAAGGATTAGCCTGGCATCGACATTGCCTTGTCTAACCCGACATCCAGCCGTCCAGTAGAAATGCTCACCGGCGAAATTATCGGGGAATGTTTCCGGCGCTGTACCAGATGGAACGTCTGCAGATGCAATCGACAGCCATCCGCCATCCAGTTCCGCCTGGTTCAAAGGTGCTCCAAATTCCAGGGTTAATCCTGTCTTGTCCTGGTACCACATCGGATATCCATGTTCAGGATCGACTGGACCAACCCTCTCAAGTTCAGCAATAGCTGCTGACAGACTGAGAGCCATTAGGACTGCCGCAGCCGCTAATATGACAACTATCTGCTTCTTCAAATTGATTCCTCCTGATTCTTTATAGCTATTGGTACAGTCAGTCAGCCGAGAGGATCTGGCTGTCAGATCCTCTCGGCATTGAGCAGTTGGTTGTTATCATTTGATTGATGTCAGTCTCAGGGAACAATTGTCCATCCGAACATCATTGCGTGGTCTTCATGCGCCAGGTTGTGACAATGCGCCACATATCTACCGGTAAATGTTCGGAACTTGCGATAAACTCGAACTTCCTCCCCTTCGCCAAGTGCTATAACATCTTCTTTGACTTGGTCTTCTGGGAAAGGTGGGTTGTCGTCACGTCTGATGACGCGGTGTTCTTCCTGATGGAGGTGCATGGGATGCACCCAGCCTCCACCGCCATTTTCTATAATCCAAACTTCCTCGGAGTTTTTGGGCACATCAGCCAGAGATATCGTTGGATCGAAAGGTTCATCGTTGATAGTCCACGTGTCTCCATCGCGTTCCAGTTCGAATCTGCGGTGGCGCAGCCCATTCAAGTAACTCTGAGGTGGAAGCGGCGGCAGTTCCCGCAACACAGGCGGTACCATGCTCAAATCGGGAACATCCGGATCATCACCGATGATGATTTTTACCATAGGCACTATTTCGCCTTCACGTCCATCTGGTTTGCGTCCTTCATCCATCGTGAGTATGTTACACAAATAGACGACATCACCTTTTTGTGTTGGGCTGCCATCCATATAGCGTGAGAAATCGACGACTACCTCACGGCGTTTGGCAGGAGCCAGAGCAATGATATTCCGATCTAACGGAGTAGCCCTCAATCCTCCGTCACCAGCGATTAGTGTGAAGCGCATTGCCTGTTGTGCGTTATCCAACTGCCACTGCCCATCCATGCCTGGTTCAAGTCGCGGCGTTCCTGTCATCAGCATGAGTTCATACCATCGGGCGATTGAGCAATCGAGAAACCGCAGCCGGTATTTTCTGCGCTTAACCTCCAGGTATGGATAAGCCTTGCCATTGACTGTAAAAATGTCTCCAACGAAACCATGATTTGGATAGTGTCCAAAGAACAACTTGCCAAGGTTTTCAGGATGAGGCAGCCCATCTTGATCAAGGCCGTTATGCGGTGTTACACCGTCATCCAGGCGGCAGTCATAGAGCGCCATAGGGATGTCATATTCAAAGCCCGGCAGGCGAAGTCCTTTGGTTTCGTCACCACAGTCAAAGTCCGGATCATAGAGAGTGTAAAGACCGACCATGCCTTTGTAGACGTTTGTCGAAGTATTTTCGTGCGTGTGGTCATGGTACCACAAGAATGATTGTTTCTCCCTGGGGTCACCGTCTGGAGGCCAGTTGAGATAGAGATTGTCACACACCTCTCCAGGTTCGTATGAATGGTGTCTGTGAAACGGGTTGCCATCACTCTCTGGAGCAGAATGTCCGTTGTGCAGATGTGTCAGGAATACTGGACGGCCGAAATCACCTAGGTCCAGACCATAGGGATTGTTTCCCAGATGGTTTTCAAACCGCACGATTGCAGGTCTGCCGTAAGTTGCATGGATCATAGGCCCAGGGAAAGTTCCGTTGAAACCATAGATTGTGCTGTCCGGCAATTTGGCCATCTCAGTGCCATCAGAAAACAATACTCGTGATGAGGAGAAGCTATGAGGAGCTACCTCAAGCTTAATCCGATAGAACTCCTTTGGTTTAACCCATATTTGGTGTTCACTTGGGTTGACTGCAGGCCCGCCCCAGGTCCTTGGGTCCGTCTGCTGCAACGGCTGAGGTATAGGCAGTGGGTCTATGAATGGATTTAGAATCAGTGGGCTAAAGGGCATATCCCCTTCGCCTGAACCATTACTGAATTTTGGTTTTTGAGTATCAGCCGGACTCTTCTTTAGTTTGGTGTTTCTGATTTCTAAGTCCCGGTTTATGTATCCTGCAGCAGAAGAGAGGCCTGATGAAGACAATATGGCCGATCCTCCCGCCAACATTCCAAGTTTTATCAGATCCCTCCTTTTCATAGATATACCTCCTTAGTTTTCTTAGGTTAACCTCTTCTTGATTTGTAACGCAGGATTCCAGCTAATCCGATAAGGCCCGTTGCAAGACAGGAGAGTGCACCTGGCTCAGGAACCACATCTACGCTGTGGAACATTGTTCCACTTGCTGACTGTCCACCAGTCAGATTGAATGTATACTGAAATCCTGCAGCAAGTTCGCCAGGGCCAAGTGAAGCTGTCTGGCCTGATAGATTAGAGATCCACTCATCAGTCAAAATAGTCTTGGTTTCAGGCCATTCGGCAATTTCCCAGCCTGAAAGTCCATTACCGGTAGCTATGATGTCCAGCATTTTGTCGCTGCCTGTGTCCCAGGTCCTGATGTGTCCAAAAGATTGATTGTATGCCTGGAGTTCTGCGTAATCATCCTCGGAATCGATGTCTACATCGAAATCCGTGTAGTTGAACAGGTTTATAGTCAGTAGATCTGATGTAAGATTAGTGATACTCCAGTCAGTTTGCAGATAAGCCTGATTTGTCGTCAGACCAAAGAGTGTATAGGTGAGGTTGAACCTCAGGGCAGTTTCTCCAATTCCATCAAAACCAGGTTCCTCAAAAACAAGACTCACCGAGTTGTCGCTGTGCGGCACAAAACTTGTAAGGTAAGAGAAACCATATTCCCGGTTGTCTTCCGATGTTCTGTACCACCAGGAATTCTGGTAAATACAATCACTGAACAGGGAATCGTAAAAATACGCATATCCAAAGTCATGCGTAAGTCTCTCGGTTTGTAGACCTACCTGTCCATAAGTCCATCCATTGTCCGTGAGTTCAAAGGCATTCTGCGAGAACACTGGAACAGAGATCGTGAGCACGAACACGATCAAAATAGATAAAAGCAGTTTTACATTTTGTTTTGTCAGCATAATAGTCGCCTCCTTTACGAAATCCTCAATGTCCTATTGAGTTGTCATTGATTTATTATCCCCAGCTATCCGTGTAGCTCCTGTTGTTGTATTTGTAAATTGCTGAGAAAGAATTTCATGGAACGGTTTCAGCGCTGGTCCTCCGAACTTCCCAACCGCAGGTATTTCCAGGAATTTTTCAGCAGCCTTGCCTGTACCATCATCAATTACCCAATATTCATTACCGTGATGACCATTAGGGACAAATAACTGCGGATGATCGAATGGTGCTCTTTGATACCTGACCCGGTCGTCTGTGAGCGCTTTGATAAAGGCAATCAATGCTTGCTCCTCGTAATCTGTCAGTCCGAGAGGCTCTATGTCGGGGCTTAGGTTATCTATATTTTCCCTAGCAAAGCCCATAGAGCCGCGCGCTCCGGTGTCGTAGTGTTCGATAACCTCCTCAAGCGTTGCTTTTCCGCCGTTATGGAAGTAAGGGCCTGTAAGTTCTGCATTACGTACTGTAGGTACTTTGAATGCTCCATCGACAGCCACTCTCTCAGGGTTCAAAGGATCGACGGGCGGAAAAACATCGAACCTGACATCGTCTCCCAGCAAGGCACGCCGTGAGAAAGATAAAGGTCTTCCAAACGGATCAGTACCGCCTACGCCAAGGTCTTCCAGCGTCTGCCTGACTCCGATGTTGTAGAAACCTTCATCATAGACCGCAATACCGCCATCTCCCATTATCATTCTTGATATTCGCTGATGTGAATTCAAAACAGGATTTGACCGATCTCGTTGCATTACATTATTAACAGATGCGTTTGTGAACTCGGGGCCTCCATGACAGTTGATACACTTCCCTTTGTTCAGGAACACATCCAGGCCATCCTGTTCCAGTTGAGTAAGCGCAGAGTCATCTCCCTCCTGGAACCTGTCGAAAGGAGTATCATCAGAGATCAGGGTAGCTTCATAGAAGCGTATCGCCAGACCCATAATGAGTGGAAAGTTTGCCTCCATGATGGTGAACTCATTCGTCGTAAGCGGACGATTAGGTCTGGGAACGATTCTCTCATCTCCATTCGGGGAGACTTGCACGATCAACGGGCTATTCCACCATTCTGGCTGGATTGC
>JAKPFN010000095.1 GCA_029551395.1 Armatimonadota bacterium
CATTATTGTCCAGGTTCCACTTTACTATTTTTCCATGTGACAATCCTTCAGGATGGGAGCTTGGAATCCGTGAAAACGCAGACGGAATCGACCTGAATAGAGAATTTGACGCTCCTAGTCCGGCTGCTGAAGTGAAGATAATAAAGAATGCGCTTCAAGGCCGTTGTTTTGACCTCGTTATAGAACTGCATGAAGATATAGACTCCCCTGGATTTTACCTTTATGAGCTTGCTGAGCAGCCTGAACTCAGAGTGGGAGAGTCAATTGTTGAAGTTGTGGCATCAGCAGGTTATCCTATCAACGATAACAGCATAATAGAAGGTCTGGGAGCAGAGGGCGGAATTATTAGACCTGCTGAAACACGTGAACTGCCAAAAACCAGCCTTCCGAAAGCAGTTTATACATATCTCACGTGCGGCGGTCATGTAATCACACTGGAACCGCCTGCTTCCGTGTTGCCGCTGGAGGACCGTGTAAAAATTGGGTTGATAGGTCTTAAAGTTGCACTAGACAAAGCTGCTCAGGATAAAGCTTAGGTCACAGGGCAGATTACCATCGAAAGACTACTGTATGATTGCCTGAACACATGTTATTTAGCCTGATTCTGTAGAAATCTGTGCATTCCTCGACAGTTATTTCGGATGTTTCATCGTCCATAATTACCTCTCGAGGGATATTCCTTACTATGAATGCAGTGGCACAGCCAGCCATCAAGTTGACTTCTGCTTTGCCGGCTCCCGCAGAGATACACTGAACATGAATTGCATCCTCTACATCATACAGCTTCGCAGTCTTTGGAACCCAGCGGAAGGCTCGTATTGAGTTAGATGGAAAATCCATGCACAGCTTGGGGCTTTTGATTACTTGCTTTTTGATTATATCCCAATAAAGGCATGGTTCTCTGTGGATTGTTGCAGGAACTGGTGCATCACAGGTGTTAGCAACTACTACATATCCGTCCATAGAGCCATTCCAGAATATGTTGTGATCTGCATTGATAACTGGCGGCAGAGTGGTTTTTATTGTGCGCAAGGCTAAGCGGATCAATTGTGTGATAACAGGCGCAGACGCAGGTGATGAACCAAGCCCTAGGAAGTATCCAAACGTGCTGCCTGAATTCCACTTTGTTATAACAGGATGCTTATGTCCATCCGTAAACATCACTGATGTAGGTGATCCGAATACCCGTTGTATGTTGGCTATAGATGTAGTATCTACTACAGTCCCATTTTGCGGCAGCGAGTAGTGTTCGCGACTGCGGTTTGTCAGGGTGATTTTTGCACCTGGTTTGAGATCGATTCTCGGAGGTATATCCTGGCTTATTCCAATATGCTCAAGTAATCCTGGAAATGTTTCTTTAATTGGTCTGATGCCTGGTTTGTTCGGGTCTGCGGAAAATCCAAGACCGCTTCCAATAACCAAAAGTACCCGTCCAGGTACTGCGTGCCACCATTTTACTACGGTCTCGACCTGTTCTGCAGTCAGCGCAAAATGTTCTTCAAAGATAAGCATCCGAAGCTGTGGGTTCATCTTCAGATGTTCGTCCAGCACATCTGCTGACAGCGTCAACATAGGCCATTTTTCATGGAATAAGACTTGTTTGGCAATATTCCAATAGAACGGCCAAATATTGGGCCAGGTGTATGGTTCAGCATGTCGGCAGGCGGATAAAGAAAAAACAAAGGCAAGTGGTGTTCGTTGATGGCCTATTCTGGTGAGAACATAATTGGCAACAGGTAAAACATCCTGAAGTTGCCCATTATGATCATTATTATGCCCGTTCCAGTAGGCTGCAGTGCCATTAGCTGCAGTGGCAGTTGTGGCTAATATCGATTTCCTCAGATAATCTGCAGGGATTCGTGGATAGCGAGGCCGCCATTGTTGCTCGGATCTTGGATTAGCTAATGCGATAACAGGCTTGCCCACACAATGCGATATCACCTCTGAGTAGTGAATAAGCGGCGATTTCTGCAGTTCATCCCCTGTACGCAGATCATTTGCATAAACATTGTCCGGGCGTATTCTTGGCACCAGGAAATCTACTTCAGGAATAGCTGCTAATCGTCCGTTATCGCAAGCCGTATATAACGTTTCTGCTGGAGTATTTTCTATCGTGGGAGTGAAAAACCAGGGCATAAGCCCTACGCTTTCAGCCCCAACAGATTTGGCATGTTTGACCAGATCAGCGAAGAAATTATAAAGCGTTTCTGCTTTTAACTGTTGTAATTTGAGGTATGCAGATGTCTCCTCTCTAGTGCCTGGGTATTCTTCATCAGGATGAGTGCGTAGAAAAAGACGATGGAACCTGTCCAAGCTGCCAGGAATATCCACTTTGTACATCGGCTCTTGAAACACGATCCAGTTGTAGCCGTATTCTCGAATAAACAGGTTGGTCAGGTTTTGCAGATAGTCTTTCCATTGAGTTGATGCAAATGATGCGAAGAATCCACAGTCTCCCCATCTCTCAAGACGGTTATCATGATGATACTGAGCTTCAGATATTCCAACTACATCGCCACGGCATATCGTAGCTTGTATTTGGATGCAGGCGGGAAAACCGCAGGTTCTGGCTTTCAAGGCAAAGTTTCTGTACGCATCTGCAAGGCTGCCTGTAACATCACTGTAGGGTAGGGCATAGTAGGTATTGTAGGCAATGTCATTACCCCATCGCTGCATGTCATCAATGTAATGCTGCAGTGCCTTTGCATCAGCCACTTCATGTGGGCCGGTGATAAGTGCATTCATATGTCCACCTCAACGTACGCTTTCCTCGAAGAATTGCAGTGAGGATGACAGTTTGTGAAATGAGTCGTGATGCTTTGGCAAATTATAGCAGTTAGGCATAATCATGTCCAGTAGTTTGTTCAATTTCGATTTCATATTAAATAGCGCTTTAGATGGCCTTATAGTGTGCTTAATATCAACCAAATTTTTGCATTTTATTGATTTTTACCAATGCACCTTCAGCTTGATATGGCGTATAAACTGCTGAAAATCATCTGGAACATTCAGGTAAATGCAGAGGAATTCTATAGAATTTTATTGATTGACCAATACCCGAATCTCGGGGTATTGTGTCATTTTTTATGCATTACCTTAGTCTCTGTAGATACTTTATCTACAAGTCTTGCGCTCTATATGAGCAGGAGACAGATAGAACCATGTTGAAGTTAATGATTGGTAGTGATTCCTCGGAGGTTGTAATGACAAGGACAGTGGATCCCCTTAATCTATTGGCAAGGGATGATAAATGGTATTTGGGAAACGGACAGGGAGCGATTTATGCTCCGAAATTTCCTGTTTTTCCTGACACTCCAGGTTTCTGGGACGAGTGTTATTATGCGAACATCAAAATAGAACGGTTATTCACGGTTCTGATGTTGGAAAACCGCAGGCCAATATCATTATCTCTCGTTTCTACCCGTTGGCGGCCGGATTGTATGACCAAACGATTTTGTGCACCCGGTCTAGAGGTAACTGAAGAACGGGCTGTAGTCGAAGGTAACGTATTCATCTCAAGGCTTACGGTTGAAAACACCGGCAGCACACAAAGAGACTTTGACCTTATCCAGTGGAGTATGCAGCTTCGGCAACCTGCTGAAGACATGCGCGGCCTTACATATAATGTGGATTCAGCCTACGAATCTGATGGTTTTTGTACTTATGAACAGACCTGCACATTTAGTGAATCAGCCCAGCGAGCTAAACGCAGTGCTGGCCAGAGTACGGCAGATTTGATTGAACAGAATGCTCAGCCTGAAGAGCCTAAAGAGGTATCGGATATTCTCTATGCGGTGTTGGGGGCTGATGTTCCTCGGGTGTCGTATAGTATCAATCTTTCCGAACTGACGGCTGCAAATCCTTTGTGGGAGATATCTACCTTTCCAGAAAAATTCGAGTCCGGGATGCTGCCGAATGAGACCAAAGTAGATGTTGGTTGGAACCCGGTTGGCTACATTCATATTGGTCAGCAGTATAAGCTGGAACTTGCACCTGGAGAGAAGCGGTCAATCACATTCGGAGCTGCTGTTGGGTTGGACCGGGATGAAGCCCAGAATATGCTTTCAACAGTGTTGTCTTGCGATCAAATCAGCCAATCAGAGAAATCATGGTGCGATTACTTCTCATCATTACCATATTTCGAGTGCAGCGATCCTTATTTGGAGAAGTATTACTGGTATAGATGGTATGGGCTTAGGCTCTGCACTATGGATATCGGGCAAGATGCGCTTATGTATCCATGTGTGGCTGAAGGTATTGACATGTTCCGCCATCACGTCAGCTATTCGGCTCACGTCCATATGCTTGAGTGCTCATGGATGCATGATCCGTCACTCGCTGAAGGCAGTTTCCTGAATATTTTCCATCATCAGGCAAATAATGGTTTAGTTCCCGGTCATGTTGGATTAGTGAGAGGCCCATGGTCGTTTTATCACGGTAACTGGGGCTATGCTTTGCTCCAATTGTTTAATATCCATAAAAACCTTGCGTTTATTGAGCGGGTGTATCCGGCACTTGTCAGATATGCAGAATACTTTATATGCGAACGAGATACGGAAGGCTCTAACCTTTACGATGTCATCGATCAAAATGAGACCGGACAGGAGTATGCCAGCCGTTACCTGTTTGTAGATAAGTCAGCAGACCAGTGGCGGCGGTTCCAGCTAAAAGGTGTGGATGCTACTGTGTATATGTATCTCATCCTGAGAGCGCTTGGAGAAATGGCAGATATTCTTGGCAGGAAAGAAGAAGCTCGAATGTGGTCAGAGAGAGCAGATGCTACTCGTGATGCAGTCCGTAAGTATATGTGGGACCCCGAAAAAGCGATCTTCTTAGATGTTCATCCCAAGACCGGCGAACGGTCTTATTCCGAAGTGGCTGTTTCTTTCTATCCATTTATGACTGACATTGCTGCGGAAGAACATCTGCAGGCGATATACAATCACCTGCTCAATCCTGATGAGTATTGGACAAAATTCCCTGTTCCCAGTTCCAGCCAGACTGACGTTTGCTTTTCTGCAGAACCTGAATGGAAGGGCAAGCGCATGATCTGCCCTTGGAACGGCCGTACCTGGCCTATGGTCAACAGCCATATCGTCGAAGCACTGGCACGAGTTGCAGAACATCTCGATCCTGCAATGGCTGGCCCGGCGGTAGATTTATTGAATAGGTTCGTCAGGATGATGTACTGGGATGGCGACCTTGCCAGACCGAACTGCTATGAGCACTACAACCCGCTGACAGGTATGCCATGCGCTTACAGAGGTATCGATGATTACCAGCACTCATGGGTGTCTGACCTGATTATAAAGTATGTTGCAGGCATCAGACCTGACTCATCCGACACGCTTCATGTCAAGCCGTTGCCGTTTGACCTTGACAGCTTTGTTTTGGACGACGTTCATTACAAAGGCCGCGTTGTGAAGGTGGCATGGGATAAGAAAAAAGGACTGTCAGTGTATGTAGATGGCGAACTGGCGGCATCATCGACAGGTCTGGAACATCTGGAAGTGCAGTTGTAATTTACTTATCCAGCAGTTCGCCTACAAATCCGTATAGATGGCCTTCAACTGCCCGAATGTTGATGATTTCACCTGCCTGTATGTCTGCTTTAGGGAAGTTGACCGTCTTATTCTGTCTCGTAAGCCCGGTGAGCCTTTTGGGATTCTTCGGGCTTAGTCCTTCTACCATTACTTCGAACACCTGACCGATCAACCCAATATTCTTTTCGATGGTTATCCGATTTTGCAGAGCAATTACCTGCCGAAGCCGCTCGTTTTTGACCTTGTAGGGCACTTGATCCGGCATTTCTGCAGCTACCGTGCGTGCGATTGGACTGAACGCAAACATAAACGCTGCATCATACCGAATTTCCTCGATTGTCCTCAGCGTGTTCTCGAACTCCTGATCAGTTTCACCAGGGAAGCCTAATAGAATGTCAGTTGTGATCGATACGCCAGGTATAGCCTCTCTCAACG
>JAKPFN010000146.1 GCA_029551395.1 Armatimonadota bacterium
CTTCCCAGTTGTCGAGGTCAAGTATCAGCCACTCCGCCTCAGTCGGGAACCACGGAGTCCACCACATGGTTCCAAGATCACCATCAATGGCAAGGTCTCCTGTGTGGCTTCCATCTGCAGTACTGGTCATCCATGTAGTGACGTTCAGTGCTACGTTCTTACCTGCTGCACTAGGTAGTGTGATGTCTACTACGGCATGTATGCCATCAGAAACAAAAATAACTACATCCTCAGCAGGGGCAAAACCGTCTTTCCAGGCAGATACTCTCCAAGTATGGTCTGACACATAAACAGGTCCATAGTGTCCATTAGAGTCTGTTACTGCATAATATGTAGCATCTGCAGTAGCGTTCTTACCATACTTGAGTCCTACAATAGCTCCAGGAACAGGAGCACCATTGTATGTTACTGTTCCTTCTATTGAGGTTTCACCGTTTGTCCATTCTTCATACGGGAAGAATGCTGGATCACTGGCAATAGTTGTAAATGAGAGTGTACTGATGTCTGATTTATACCAAGTATTGACAGCTTCCCCATTTGTAGGATAGTCATCAAGCTGACCGCCACCTACATAAAGTGTACCATCGGGTATGACTACCGCACCAACGCCTCTTAGTGCAACAGGCAAATGGCCGACTATAGTAGTCGTCAATGTTGCAGGATTGAATTCTTGAATTGCCGTAGTGCCTACACCCCAATCGCACTGACCGCCAATAAGATACATTTTGTTGTCATAAACAACAACTGCAGGTTTTTGGACACCTATGACAAGGTTGGCAATTGAATTGGTAGTCCATGTATTGCTGGCAATATCATACTCCCAGATGCTAGTCGGGAAAAACTCTGGTGGACCATAAGGGTCAGGATACTGGAAACCTCCAGCAACATACATTTTTCCATTAATAATGGCTCCAGCACATTCACTGAAACCGATCGGGGCATCTGCAAGCTCTTCCCAAGTTCCAGAGCCATTGCCACCAGGGGTAAAAGTATACTTGGCAAAAGCCTTCAGTTGGTTATCATGTTCTGGAGTATAGTAACCCCATTGGTAACCACCAAAACAATAAACGCTGTTGCCATGAAGTATGGCCAGACCATTCTGTTGATTGCGACTACCTTCGGGATTTGCAGCCCAACCAGGGAATTCTCCAAAGTATGACCAGGAATCTGTATCCGGATCATAACAGGAAAATCCGCCATCATTTCCAGAGTTGGGGCCACTGTTTCCGGCATGTGTCAGGACCTCCATGGTCCCATCTTCATCAACGTCATAAGCGAAGCTCTGGCACACACCAGCATTCAAACCATCGTCTTCGCGAAGAACTTCGCCATCGCCGTTGTTATCAACACCTTGTGGACCTGAACCATCGTATTTAGCAGATACCCAAGTATCGGTTGCTGGGTCGTATATACTGTGTGTCGCAGTTCGCCATCCACCGTACGAGTTGCCTACTGCATCAGTGATGTAGGCGGAGTGACCTCCATACCAGTGGATCTTTCCATTCGCCCAAACCGCCTGTGAACCATAACTTATCATCTGTTCTGGTCGGGGTACAAATGCGGAAGAAGGCGCTGCAATACAGAACAGTAACCCGCATAACAGCATTAATACCACAATTGTTCGACTCAACTTTGAGCCTCCTTTCCTGATCAGGGTGTTACACATCAAGTTAATGGAAATACTTGGTGGACACCTCCTTTTTGCTACGGGACAACTGGTAGATGATTTGAGGATTCTACCAGGCCGTATACCGGCCACTACACCTTACACGGCATCTGTCACCATAAAACTGTTACATAAAGCTTCATACAACCTCTTGGCGGATTGTTTATATAGAAACTTTATGATTGCATGTTAAACTAATGAATATCATAAAATGGCATACATGTCAAGAATGAATCTATTAATTGCATCGACATGAGAACGTGTAGCATTTCAAGTGAAAGATAACTATAACGAAACGTTACTGAAATATAATCTTGCCTAAGAGTATTAAATAGTAGATTAGTGACTATATCTTGGGATCTTTGCCTGGTTGCCATACGTAAATGAGAGCGTGTAACCATTTTATGGTGAATTATCCTGATGGAGCAATGATCTAGAATCTTAATAAGATATGTTTACATGGGGAAAATGCAAGCGGTAATGTAGTTACAACAACAGGTGCTCTTGGTGTATAGATATACAATTCATAGGCTTACACTCAAAAAGCCCGGAACTTTAAGCTCCGGGCTTATGTTAGATAACTGAAATAATACTACGCTATGGACTAAAAGGCAGCTTATCTACTACTGCATTTTTCAGTACTCTCTCTCCCTGTTCAGTTGCAAGCGTGCCAACGA
Organism: Armatimonadota bacterium; assembly: GCA_029551395.1. GTDB lineage: Bacteria > Armatimonadota > UBA5829 > UBA5829 > DTLH01 > JAKPFN01. The sequence continues at coordinate 2,344 of JAKPFN010000146.1, forward strand.
CGCGGACTCTATCTCCCTCGTTAACAATAGAGTTCGAAGATACTTTGATACCGCTTGTACGGTCTTCATCTTGAATATAAAATACTCCGGAGAAGACTCCAGAAACGACCTTGCCAATCAAATCTACGGTCTGTCCGTCATTGCGGTTCTTTGCATCTGCGATCTGTTCTTCTCTATATATAGTGGTGGAATTCAGAAGAACAAGATCAACGAAAACATCTGTCTCGAATGCAAGCGCAGATTTGGACCCGGTACCATCTACATTATCATAAATAACTCTAAACCCTATCCTGTCTCCATGCTCAGGCACCAGGCTTGTGACTGTGTTTTTAGGAATTGCAAGCTCAATATAGAATGCATTGCCGATTGAAGTGCATCTACAGATAATATCTGATTCTCGAATAAGACGCCCTGCCGTATACCGCCCGTCATTATCCCATATTGCACCATCGTACATCTCTACACTTTCTGGAGAACAATCCCATATGTGTGCCACCTCAACTTGACTGCCTACAGATCTGTTCGGATTGATAATGATCTCGTAATTATCTTTGCCATGAAACCAACCATCGTTTCCAGCATCCAAGTATATTCTAGGTTTACAATACCTTCCTGTCTGAAATGCGAGATACAAGTAATTCGAATCCCAATTGGTCTTAATAGATGCTGATAATTTGGCGTTATTGATTGTTAGAGGGCTACCTAAGTGATGCCATGCAGGCTCAAGGTTGCCGTCGATTGTACGAGTTCCTCGTGGAGTGAATTCGTCAATAGCATATATTGGATACTTGTCCAGTCCATCTATAAGGCCATCATTATCCGTGTCAGTGTCAAAAGCAATTGCCGAACGTAATATACCACCCATAGCCTCGGCCAGATCAGTTAGTCCATCGCCGTCTGTATCTACCATCGCAGGACTGGAGTTAAGGGTAACTTCGGTAAGTGGTAAATGTGTGCCCTCATCAGCAAGACCGTCCAGGTCAGCATCAGTAACAGACATAATACTTCCCCAGGGAGATGCGAGTGACATCCACTTATTGATTGGCCATGTCCTCATAATGAATGCATTGAAATCATAACCTTCACCAAAGTCGCCTGGCAGCTCAATAGGTAAGTCTGCATGAGGATACTCAGGGAATCCGCTGTAATGGAACATAGAATCTAGTTCATGATGGAACTCGTGGATAAAGAACCAGTCGTTAGTAGTCGGATCCCAGCAGTGTGGAATGGCACAATATGCTGTTTGGCCAAGTAATCCCACATCAACTCCGTATGCACCTCCACCAAGAGCAGCCGGATGACCGTTTTCACCCCAAGCATAGAAGTTTACAACGCCTGAGTACATATTGTTGGTAACACCTCGATTGCGTAAATCTTGTTCAACAGACCGGCCATCACCATCAGTATCCCAGAATGTCATCCAGTAGCCGCCCCAAAGGTTCCAAAACTCATCGAGTTCTTTATACTCGTCAATAATCATGTAAGTGACTTCCAGATAGCATCTTCCGTGAGAGTTCCTCCAGTAGAACATTCTGGCCTCTTCTACCTCAGCTTTAAGCTGGCTTATTTCACCTGCTGTAGTAGTTCCTCCAGCAGTATTTGTATAAATAACACAGAGGACTCTAACCTTCATAACCTGACCAGGAAAAGCAGAAAGAACTGCTGCTTTCTGCTGAGGAGCCTGAATACCAGTGATTCCAGCAGGAGTGATATTCCAATTCGAAGGCTGAATTGTACCATCTTTCGGAGGAAGCTGGTAGGTAGGAAGTCTATATTCAACAGACTCTTGTGCAGAAGGGGTTTCCTGGGCAAGAATTACCTGGTTAAATGACAGCGAAAGAAATGCTGCCATGAAACAAGTAATTATTGACTTCATCATAATCTTGTACTGCCTTTCTTATGATATGTTACATAGGGATGTTGCAAGCATATTCCTAAAAATGTATTACCTGCAAGATGAGTGCCAACTCTATATGGTGAGGTAAATCTTAAGGTTAATCGCCTGTTCGTGGGTTATATACTACTCTTCGGGAGCCTGGATCACGGATTGCTAATTGCTCTTTACGTACCCAGCCAGCATTACCGCCCAGAAATACCATGTTGACCCCGCTATTATGCCGGTCCAAATATATCCTGATAACACCTCCATCAGTTATGCCCATCCTCTTTGGATCATCGAGGTTACTAGGCCATGCATCAACCCAATTACCGTCAGAAAACGCCATTGTCTTCGATGGTTTTGTGACTTCAGACATCTTTACAGGTGATGATGTTGTACCATTGTAGTATAGCCATCCATTTATGCAGTAGCTGCCAACATAACCAGCAAATTGCCATCTTGTACGCTCTGATCCCCAGATACTGGTTCCGTATGGAGGAGTCGACCATTTGATTGGACTGGTATTAGGATCAGGATTTCTTGTAGCTAGGCAAAAATAGACTCCTCTGCCTTTTATATATGGCTGTAAAGTAGTCCACATAAGCTTGATCTCCCAGCCTGAGCCAACTTGATGGTTAATATAAGGTGGGACAGTATCGTTATAATCCCCCATATAGTTATGAAGAGCTAATGCAGCCTGTCGGCAGTAGTTCAAGCAGGTAGTTGAGTGAGCTTTTTGCTTGGCACTCAGAAATACTGGAAACAATATAGCAGCCAAAATTGCGATTATGGCAATGACCACCAGTAGTTCGATGAGAGTGAAACCATTCCTTAATCTTAACGCTTGCATACTCAACTCCCAGTTCCGCTTAGCTGGCAGCTAATACTACTCGCTGTATACCACGTGCTTCACTATTAGTCAAGTTCAATGTTTCTGTTTTTATGTTGAACTGAGTTATATGGGTATAACTTCAGATGAGATCATAATTAGAAGGAGTCAATGAAATGAGAACTGATGCAGGCTATATGAGAGGCCTGCTTATCGTACTTCGGAAACGGGATGCATTTGCATTAAGGCAGTTTCTTAAGGAAGAAGCATCTACACGAAACCCATCTATGGCAAATGAGATTGATTCTATATCAGACGAAGACCTGGAGACGAGGATGTATAAGATGATCCTCGCCCGACACGAGTTGTCAGAGTTGCATGCTGATGCCAGACGCTGGCTCGAAGCACACGACAAGGAGGTTCATTTCGGTTAAGAAATATTTTAGCGTACGTTTTTACTAGGTTGAGGGAAAACCCGGTTGCTATATCGGGTTCTACCAGGGGGATATATTAGATTGGCGTTTTGCAGCAGATCAGAATCAGATAGAATCTCATCGGTAGGGCCATCGGCGACCAGTTTATGATCCTCACTAAGAACCAAAGTCCTGTCAGCAACCTCATGGGCAAGGTCAAGGTCGTGAGTTGCCACAACCAATGTCTTCCCGGCATCTGCTAGTTCAATCAGGGATTCGACAAGAAATACACGGCTGCGTGGGTCCAATCCTGATGTCGGTTCATCGAGCAGCAGGACTGATGGTCCGACTGTCAGGACTGCTGCTAATCCCACTCGGCGCTTTTCACCACCGCTCAAAGTCTGTGGAGACCGAGAGCGGATTTTTATAAGTTGGAACATATTCAGCATGTCATTGACTCTATCAGCAGTTTCTACTTCCGAAAATCCCAGGTGTCGAGGTCCAAAGGCTAGTTCATCCTCTACTGTAGGGCAAAAAAGTTGTGCATCCACGTTCTGGAATAGAAAAGCAACCTGCTGCCGGAAGAATTTCCCGAAACTGCTGCCTTCAACTGATTTTTCAGTCAGTTCCTTTCCAAATGCCTTTGCAGAACCTGCAGTAGGGTAGAGCAGAGCATCTAAAATATAGAGCAGCGTTGATTTTCCGCTTGCATTTGCACCAAGGATTGCCACTCGTTCACCTTGTGCAATCTGAAAAGAGATATTTTCAAGGCCAGTCTGACCATCAGGATAGGTGAAGTTGGCATGTTCCAACGAAAAGACTACATCCATTAGCTCCAACCTCCACGGTCTGCCAGTACCATCAGAAGCGAATAAACTAGACAGGTTATAATCCAGACGATATCAGTTCGACTTAAGCGAGAGCGCGGGCGAGGAATCCATTCACCATCGAACCCCCGCGAAACCATAGAGTTGTATACTGCTTCACCGAGTTCACGCGATCTTGCGAATAAAGCGCCGATACGTTCTCCAAGCCAGTGTCGGGCTTCAGAGAGATTGCAGCTTTCATGAATCCTGCTTCGTCTCGCAGTATGCGCTTCCCCAGCAGCTTTCGCGATTACTCCAATGTAGCGATAACTCATTATCAGGATAGCTATAAACACGCCTGGGATGCGGAATGAGCGCAGTGCGGAGAATAGCTGTTCTGGTCTGTTGGAAGCAAACAGTGCAAACCCATAAATGACACAGGCTGTAGACCGCAATACAACTACGCACAGCAACAATAGTCCAGATGATGTTATCGAAATCTCTGAAACTGTAATCAAACGTTCTCCTGGGTTTACCAAACTGGTCGCTGCAGGCAGCATAAGTGCTGCTGTGAGCAGTCCTATTGCAGCAGATGCTCCTGCAATTATTCGAAATCCAACTCCCTTGACATATGCAGAAAATACTGCTGCAATTAGCGCAAGTATCAACATAAAAGGCTGCGTTAACAGGGTAGTGCAGACAATCAAGATGATAAAACCTGTTAATGCCGCGCGTGGGTCTATTACTAGAAAGCTTTTATTGCTATACTGGACTGTGGAGAGCCTTGCCAGCCGTTTTTCTGCTTTCAAAATCCATGACTGCCGATACTCAACTGCTGAGGGCGGATTTATCTGTACTGGCTCTGCAAGCCACTCAGGAAGCGGCATCTTTTTCGCCTTTTCTGAAGATAAGTTTACCAATTCCCAGTCCCAGAGCTAGAGTTGCTGTTGTTCCGATTAATCCAATAATCAATATTGTGACCGGAGTTGCTTCATTTCCTGGCAGCGCATAATCTGGAATCGGCGCCTTCCAGAAATCTATACCTTTGGCAATGCCTTGAGGCACATATCCAAACATCTGATGGAGTTCTTCAGTTCCCCATTCAGCCCATGCAGCACCTGCTCCGAACCACTGCGGGAGCAGCACACCAAGCGGGGTAAGCAGCAGTAGAATAATCGCAACAACAGCTAATCTTTTAACAACTGAGCCTGCTACTCCAGGTTCGTGTTGTGTAAACCTCCAGGATTCGGTCCGGTAGACGTATGTAACTGCAGAAGCAGTGATTATCGCCTCAATCGGGCCAACGATTAGAATATGAGGGATAAGCATTACTTTCAGAGAAGTGCCGATGGAGTAGGGGAGATACATTCCCTGACCAGCAATATGCGGTTGAAGCCCGATTTCCATAGCAACAGCAGCCGATGCAGCAACAATTCCAATATATCCAGCAACAGCGGATGCAATCCAAAGCCTGCGTTGACTCGGTTGAGATCCGATGATCAGCTTGAAGACTCCCCAGCTTATGAACGGCATAATGAATGCGAGATTTAGGCAATTAGCACCGAATGTAGTGATTCCACCATCTCCGAATGGAACAGCTTGAATAGCAAGTGCAGCAGATATTGCAATGCAGGCAGCCCAAGGCCCGCTGATGATAGCGACCAAACCTGCTCCAACTGGATGAGCCGTCATTCTTCCCATAACAGGAACATTCAAGAACATCACAACAAAGCAGAATGCCGCGCCGAGAGCGAGAATCGGTATTTGCTTGCGGGAAAGGTTCTTACGTAGGACCTTGGATGCTGCTGCCCAGACAGGAAGCATGATTGCGTAAGCTATACCGTAAGTCTGAGGGCCAACATAACCATCAGGAATGTGCATTAAAACAACTCCTTTCCTGTGGTGGTGCATACCAGCTTTCCATGTTTGACGCCTTTTGTGCTGATCAGTCTGTCTGCAATAGATCTTATAGTGGCCGATTGTCCTCGCATGACAATGGTTTCGAGACAATTGTGCTCGTCTATATGAACATGTGTAGTACAGACAATCTCTGAACAGTGCTCGTGCTGCATAGCCGTAAGTGTGTCAGCCATATCATGTGATGCATGATCATAAACCAGCGTGAGAGTCCCCATAACTACAGTATCGCTGGATTCCCACTGGCATTCTACAATGTAATTTCGTACGATATCCCGGAGTGCTTCCGATCTGGACGAGTAGCCTTTCTCCGTAATCAACTTATCGAACATTTCGAGCAGATGCGGGCTCATAGAGACGCCAAATCGTTCTACAGTTTCCATTAAAAGCTCCACACGTGTTACGAATTGTTAGTAGGGTAACACGCAAATACCGTATTGTCAACATCTAATTTAATGCCATTAGATATCTAGATGGAAACAGTTGTTGCAGCCCTGCCTGCTTCGGTTTATAATACATGTCATACGCCTGAGCCGTAGGGTGGCCTGCTCGGGCGTTTCTCATTTAGAATTTATTTCGAGGTGCTATCATGGCGCATATGTTTGTTCAAGATGCAGAGGAAATCTTAGACAAAGAGTTCAAAATACTGGATCATGGGTTCGTCAGACTTGTGGATTACATGGGCAGTGATTCCAGAATCGTCCAGTCTGCACGAGTCTCATACGGCCCTGGCACTAAGACTGTGCGCGATGATACAAGACTTATCAATTACCTGATGAAGCATGGGCATACCTCTCCTTTTGAACAGGTTGTGCTTACATTTCACGTCAAGATGCCGATTTTCGTTGCCAGACAGTGGGCCAGACATCGGACGGCACGGACAAATGAGATATCAGGCAGATACAGCATCATGCCTGCAGATTGTTACCTGCCGGAACGGCTTCCCCTGCAGAGTACTGACAATAAGCAAGGAAGTTCGGCTGAAAGCCTCCCCAGCGAGTTATCCGCAGAACTGGTGCAGCGTATGGCTGATGATCAGACAAGGTTGTATGCACATTATCAGGATTTGATCGATAAAGGCGTCTCACGTGAGATAGCAAGGATCAACCTGCCTCTTGCGCTCTATACAGAAATGTACTGGCAGATCGACCTTCATAACCTGTTCCACTTCTTGAAGCAGCGGTTGGACAGCCACGCGCAATATGAGATCAGATGCTACGCCAACGTTATAGCGGATATTGTCAAGAAGGTTGCTCCAATTGCATGGGATGCTTTTGAGGAGCATGTCCTCTTTGCTAAGACGTTCTCCCGGTCAGAGCTTGAACAGATGAAAAAAATCTAATCAATAAAGAGTTGGAACTCGGTTGCTTCATTTAATAGAAAAGCCTGAATGAATTCCTGCTCAGTTGGGTAGAATCTGAGCAAAAGGGCTGGAGGCTGTTGAATGAAGCAATTATTCAGACTCTTGGGCATTACTATCGCAGCGTTGGCTGCTGTTTTGTTGTTTACAGTGCGGACAGCAGCGTGAATCGTTAGTTGATTGTCCGTGCTACTCTTACTTTTGGCTTAGAGGCTGGTTCGTCCTTATCTTCCCACATCAGTTTTGCAAGCGGGAACGGTTCAAGCGCTCTGTCGAGTATTCCGTGGACATATGCCAACACTACCCCATAATTGGTCATCGGGATTCCTGCTTCTTTTGCCTGCTGCTGACGGTACATTACCTCTCGACGGTTCAACGTGCAAGCTCCACAGTGGATAATGAGGTCATATTTGTTGAAATCCGGTGGGAAGTCTATCCCTGAGCTGAAACCGAACTCCAAATCTCCTCCAATCGACTGCCTTAGCCACCTTGGTATCTGCACGGTGCCGATGTCATCGCCCTGGCGGTGATGCGTGCAGCCTTCGGAAATCAGGATGCAGCTTCCGGGCTTGAGACGTCTCAGGGCTTTTGCACCTTCCACAAACTCGTCGAGATTTCCTTTGTATCTGGCCATCAGGATGGAAAAACTGGTCATCCAGATGTCTTTTGGAGTATCTGCGTCTACCTTCATGAACACCTGAGAGTCCGTAATCACGAGTTTTGGCTTTCTATTCAGGCTTGCGAGGCAGCTTTTAAGCTCTCTTTCTTTGACGACAACTGCGTAGGCGTCATGGTCAAGAGCATCTCGAAGCGTCATAACCTGTGGTAGGATCAATCGTCCCTTCGGAGCAGCCTTATCTATTGGAACAACCAGTACAACGATGTCTCCCGGCTGGATTAGGTCTCCGATTATAGTCGGTTCAGCGAAACCTTCAGGTGCTGATGAGATCAGCGCAGACTTAAGGCCTTCTATATTCTCGGCTGTGGTTGCAGAAACGGCGACGAACGGCAGATTCTTGGACTTGGCCCAAGTTTCAATGGCTACTGAGTCCGGGTCTATGTCGATTTTATTGGCAACAACGACCATTGGAATCTTTCTTTCCTTGACCTTTACTGCTAGATCTTCTTCGAACTCGCCTGGAGTGGTACCAGAGACAACTACGAGCACAGCCAGGTCAGTTTTTTCGAGCACTCTCAGTGTTTTTTCAACTCTGAGCTTACCAAGATCTCCGATATCATCTATTCCGGCTGTATCAGTGACGACTACCGGCCCGATCGGAAGGATTTCCATAGCTTTGGCGACGGGGTCTGTAGTCGTGCCGGGGACATCCGATACAATCGCCAACTTTTGCCTGGTCAGCGCGTTGATCAGACTCGATTTCCCCGAATTCCTACGTCCAAATATGGTAATATGCAGTCTTTCCCCTGAAGGGGTCTGGTTCATTGTGCTCATAATGTGTTCACCTAAATATATTATACGCTTCCCTAGGCTTTTGGCTCAATAGACCACGGTCAGAGTGTAAAGAGTAAAGTGTAAAGTTAATATGCGTCGGCGCGCGTTTTTTGCGCCGACGACCAGTTATGAATTTCAATCATCACTCGTCCGAGAAATCTGTTATCGGACGGACTCTCCACGCAAATCCATTCTGTTACCCAGATCAAGATTTCTTGAGTTTGTTCCGGTATTTTTTGTATTGGTCTAGCAGTATAAACATCTGGTTTTGATGCATAAAGGTATTTGCATAATTACATTGTTTTCCGCACGGGGACGTGCGGTAGATTTGTGCCCGGCGCGAGACGGGCCGGGCAATCGGAGATGCCGGGCAATCGGAAAATAGTTCGCAGGTAATAGACAATATCTACAATATTATTCTATTGGATACAGCTATTATATAACACAGATAAATCAGCAGCATCATAGAGTATCAACACTCAATAATGTCCTCCTCGACGCCATAGGAGCTGTCTAGAATCGTTTCTATGTGCGTCACCTAGTGAGGTGCAACCGCAGTCAGCTACGATGTTAGGGTCTGCTCCGGCGTCCAGAAGGAGTTGGATGATCTCAACTGGGCTGCGGTCCCATTCATAAGCTGCCTCATGTAGCGGAGTGTGATTATCTCCGTTGGCAGCTTGTGAGTTGACATCAGCACCACGGGCTATCAGCAGCCTTGCAACATTGCTGCTCAAGGATTTAGCAGCAGTGTGGAGTGGGGTGAAACCTCGGTTATCTACTACGTTTACATCTGATCCGCTATCAATCAGGAACGCGGCAATATCGGTTTTGTCTGTCTCAGCAGCGTAGTGTAGAAGTGTCCTGCCTTCCATATCTACTGAAGTTAGTAAATAAGGATCTTTTCTAAGTCGCAGTTTGATGTTCTCCAGATCACCTAAAGCAGCAAGGTCGAATACTACAGGTTCACCTGCGTCACGCAGAAGCCTAATACAATCTTCATTACCAGACTGTATAGCAATATTAAGCGGAGTCCTGCCATAATCATCCTTCGCATATATGTCCGCTCCATGTTCCAGAAGCAGATTAACTAATTCAGAGCATTCAGAGGCAGCAGAATGAAGCGGTGTCTCTCCATTGAAACCTTTTGTGTGAATATCGGCTCCTGCATCAATTAGCACCTTGGCAGATTCGTACATCTGTGGACCGTAGAGCATGTGGATCGGCGCATCGCCATCACTGTTCAGCGTATTGACATCCGCACCAGCCGACACAAGCAGCCGGATCATCTCCGGGCCGGATGCAACTGCCTCGTGCAACGGAGTGGCATTACAATCATCACGAGCATCAGGATTAGCTCCAGCTTTAATGAGGAGTTCAGCGATTTCAACATGTCCGGCTTGAGCTGCAATGTAAAGCGGTGTTTCATCGTTTGGTCTAGCATTCACATCTGCTCCCCTGGAGATCAGGAAGCGCACTATTTCGATGTGCCCCAATGAGGAAGCACGGTGAAGGGCAGTATAACCATGTTCATCAACCGATTCTATTTGTAATGGATCGTCCATTACGAGCGTCATCACCTTTTCCAGATCTCCCAGTGAGGCAGCATCCAGAATGTTGATATCGCTGTTATCCATATGCTCTGCGAGAAGCCTTAGTATATAAGGTTGATTCTGCTTTGGAAATACTTTATATATAATTTCGTAATTTTCGCCAGTGATACCGTGACTCCAATCATCTTGAGGTTTTCCTGCAGCAGTAAGTGGTGTAAATCCTTTGTTATCTCTGGCTGATGCATCCGCACCACTGGCCAAGAGCAGTTTGGTGAGTTCCAGGTCGCCTCCCGATGCTGTGTAATGAAGCGGCGTACTGCCATCCTCATCTTCAATGTTTACATCAACTCCGCCGGCTATCACCAACCGAACAACCTCAGGTGTTGACCAATTCAAGGCTTCAAAGATTGTTGGGACTCGCTTTCCTTTTGCATCAACTACGGTATTTGGGTCTGCACCAGCATCAAGAAGGAGCCTGACAGCTTCTACATAGTCGTTTTCGATGGCTCGTAGAAGCGGAGAATAACTTGTCGCAGATGTACCGTTCGGATTGGCTCCGGCTTTGAACAATGCATGGATAATATCATCCATCCTAAAGTCGATAGCGTCAAAAAGTGGAGTCCAGTAGCCGGTGGCAGTGTAGTTTACATCTGCGCCTAACTCAATGAGCAGCTTTGCTATTTTATTCCATCCGCAGCGGATGGCTAACTGGAGAGGTGATATGTTGTTGTAGTATGCTGCATATAGTAGGTCAGGCTGCTCATGGAGTATTTGCTCTACGATTTTTGTGTTGCCTTCTCTGATGTGTGAGAAGAAGAGATTGTT